>JAEZHT010000070.1 GCA_023436805.1 Bacillota bacterium | reverse complement strand
AGTCTTGTTTACGACTAAAGAACATCCTGAAGGCTTTTTCTAGATTGAGTTGTGTATTGGCTAAAGATAAGGAATCGACTTCTTTTAAAAAGGGATAAGCATCTTTATATTGTGCAGGTGTGGGATGTAGGATGTTTTTAGTGAGTTCGAAATATTTCTGTTTATCTTCTAACATCTTATTCCAGAGAAAGCGATTATGGCCTAAGGTCATATGAATCAAAGTCTTTTGAGATTCATTTGGATAGATTCGAAACTTAAAGGCTTTGTTCATTCGGTTCACCTTGGCTTTCGATATACTGCTTGATTACTTCGATAGGTGCACCACTCGAGGTTAATAGACAAAAACTTTGACTCCAAAAGTAAGACTTCCATAGTTGTTTACGAACAGATTCAAATTCTTGTTTGATTAATCGAGATGAGGCTGATTTGTAGGCATTGATGAATTTAGATAATTCTGTTTTAGGATGACTCCTGAAAAGAATGTGAACATGATCAGCATCATGATTCCACTCAATAAGCGTAATATGATAATTCATAGCGATATATTCAAAAATATCTTTAGCGCGATCAGAGATTTCATCCGTAAAGACTTTACGTCTATATTTAGTAACTAATATCAGGTGATACCATAACATGAAGACTGAATGTGCATTAGTGTCTAATTTCATTATAATATAGCCTTCTTTCACAAATAATACCGAATGGTTATTATGTTTATATTATAACATATTTTATATATAATAATCAATATCAAAAATAAAAAAATCAATTCATCCCACTACCTGAAGAGGAAGGAGACTTATTGATTGTGTTGTTAAATCAAAAAAAATATCAAGACCAAAAAGGCCTTGATATCCTATTAATATTTATAGTTGTCAAACTTTTTACGTTCGTTGGTTCTTAAAATGCGTTTTCTCAAACGGATATTTTTCGGTGTAATTTCTACCAACTCATCATCGTTTATGAATTCTAGACACGCTTCAAGAGACAATTCGCGTGGTCTTTTTAAGACAACGGTCGTATCTTTACCAGCACTTCTCATGTTGGTCAATTGTTTTTCTTGTGTGACGTTCACAGCCAAATCAAACTCTTTATTCGCTACCCCAACGATCATGCCTTCATAAACCGATACACGTGGTTCGACAAACATTGTACCGCGGTCTTCTAATCGGCCAATTGCGTAAGCTGTGGTCATACCTTCCAATAATGAAACCAATGCCCCTGTAGAACGGTTACCGACATCGATGTGTTCCACCGGACGATATTCAAGGTAAGAGTGATTCAAAATACCATAACCTTTGGTTGCTGTCATAAAATCGGTCATGAAACCAATCAAACCACGGCTTGGCATGGTATAGGTCAATCTGGTTTGGTTTTGATGTGAAATCATGTTGCCCATGACCCCTTTACGTGCACCCAACATTTCAATGACTGTACCAACTACATCGATCGGACAATCGACTTGAACGAATTCGTACGGTTCATGTTTCACGCCATCAATTTCTTGAATGATGACTTGTGGACGAGACACTTGGAATTCAAAGCCTTCACGGCGCATATTTTCAATCAAAATACCTAAGTGGAGTTCACCTCTACCAGAGACAATCCATTCTTCTTTGGTGTTCAAGCGTTCAACCCTTAAGGATACATCCTTTTGAGTTTCTTTGAATAAACGTTCTTCAATTTTAGATGCTGTTACAAATTTGCCTTCTTTACCAGCAAATGGAGATGTGTTTGTACCAAATGTCATTTGAACGGTAGGTTCATCAATGTGTAATATAGGCAATGGGATTTCTTGACCTTGTTCACATACCGTTTCACCGACGTTGATGTCGGTTAAGCCTGCAATCGCGACGATATCGCCTGCATAAGCTTCCTCGACTTCAATGCGTGTTAAGCCTAAAAATGAGAATAGTTTTTGTATTCTAAATGGTTTAATGGTGCCATCTAACCTTAAGCAACTCACATTTTGATTGACCTTGATGGTGCCTTGGTAAATATTACCAATTCCAATTCTACCGACATAATCATTATAGTCTAACAACGCTGGTTGGAATTGAAGCGGTTTATCTTTTTCTTGAGCCGGCGCTGGGACATATTGAATGATGGTATCTAATAGCGGTACCATGCTTTTAGCGTCTTTAAATTCGTGGTCAAAAGAAGCCAATCCTTTGATGCCTGAGGCATAAACGATTGGGAAATCCAATTGGGATTCATCAGCATTGAGCTCAATGAATAAGTCTAAAACCTCATTAACTGCTTCAAGTGGGCGAGCAAATGCACGGTCAATCTTGTTGATGACAACGATTGGTTTGAGTTTGGCTTCTAATGCTTTTTTCAAAACAAATCGGGTTTGTGGCATCGCACCTTCATAAGCATCAACAACCAAAACAACGGCGTCTACCATGTTCATGATGCGTTCTACTTCACCACCAAAGTCAGCGTGACCTGGGGTATCTAAAATGTTAATTCTGTAACCCTTATATTCAATCGCGGTGTTTTTTGCAAGGATGGTAATACCGCGTTCTCTTTCGATATCATTGGAGTCCATGGCACGCTCTTGGATAAGTTCGTGGGTATTTTTACGCTCAGATTGTTTTAACAATTCATCGACGAGCGTTGTCTTACCGTGGTCGACGTGAGCGATGATTGCGACGTTTCTAATTTCCATAATTTCACTTCTTTCTTAAAGCCTTTATCATTATATCATAAACCCATTATTTACGTATTTTTTTTACACATGTTTGAAAAAAAAGCGTTTTTACAGAAAAGATTGAAATTAATTTAGTTATCGAGTATCATATAGCATGGAAGAGGTAACCCAATCATGATATTAACACCCGCAGTATTTGGGATGAAACACTTATCTGGTTCATTGGTAACCATTGTATTCATCGTATTATTTTTGTGGCTTTCATTAAGACCATCTGTCAATCGAAAAGTGATTCTTCGGATGAGTGCTTTATTCTTAATCACGTTAGAATTATTCAAATATACCATTACCATCGCGAGCGATGGCAGTATTGGTGCTTATATGTACCCATTTAACTTGTGTAGTTTTTCGCTTTATGTGATGCCGTTTGTGGCTTTTGGTAAAGGTAAGTTTGCGAAATTTATGACGCCATTCACTTATGCCGTTGGTCTGTTGGCTGGATTACTGGTTTTATTATACCCATCGAACGTGTTGGGCACTTCAGATCAGTGGTTCCCTGTCACCGAAGTATTGCCATTCCATAGTTTCATCTACCACGGCAATATGATTTTCTTCTCTTTGTATTTGGTGCTATCGAAACGCTATGTACCTAAGTTCACCCACTTCATCCAAGCGTTATTCGTGTTGTTGTTGTCTGCTGCTTTTGCGAACACACTCAACTTCATTTTGGATACTGACTATATGTTATTACACTATGGTAATGGCAGTCCCTTCCAATTTGTCATCGAAGATGTCAGCTACGTTGCTTACCTTGGTGTGATGTCACTCGTAGGTGTGGTATTGATTCTATTATTGTTCTTACCAACCGCATTTAAATCCAAAAAAATAAAGGGCTAGAATTTAGCCCTTTTTCTTTGCCAATTTATAAAGTTCTTCTACCCCAAAATGGAGTTTGGTAACAATATCTTTTTTGGTTTTTGGGAAAATCCAATAAGAATCATCGGTAGTTGAGATATCTATGGC
>JAEZHT010000076.1 GCA_023436805.1 Bacillota bacterium | reverse complement strand
GGTTATCATGCCGGCATCATCTATTATCGAGAAACCCTCTTAGTATACCCGGATACCGTCGATGAACTCGCCTCATTCATCCAAGTGATGACTCAAGATGACCAGTACCCCATCGATAAAGATGCATTCATCTTGTGCGGCTTTTCAAGTGGTGGCCATTATATGGCGAGTATGGGCGTTTACCACCATCAATACCCAGGTCTAATCGCACCCAAAGCGATGATCTTAGCTTATCCAGTCATTACAGGTAAAGCAGGATATGCACATGAAGATTCCATTCGACGTTTGTATGGCGAAATAACAGAAGAAACCAGACAGAAATTCTCATTAGAAAACCATGTCACCAACCTCACACCGGAAACCTTTTTATTTCATACCATCGATGACCAAACTGTCAAAGTCGAAAACAGTTTGTATTTCATGGATGCTTTACGAAAACACGGTGTAGCTGTGGATTGTCACTTATATCATTCAGGTATTCATGGGTTATCGCTTGGGACAAAAGCGGTTGTTACAGAGGCATATACCGCTGACCCACTGGCTTATGAAGCAGTACATAAACACAATCAAACGTGGTTCGATGTGGCCATTTCATTCCTAAAATTTCGATTAAAAAAAGCGTAGCTTGCGGGCTACGCTTTGTTTTTAGACAGAAGGTTGGTCTCTTAAGATGATATAAGATAAATAGCCAAGGTATGTCATTACTAAGAAGAATCCTTCTAAACGACTGATTTTTCGATTGGATAATGAGAATAAGAATACCACAGCGGTTAAACCGATTAAGAAATAGATGTCGATGATGGCCGATTGGTTGAGTGCGATTGGATTGATGAATGCACTCGCACCTAAGATGAAAGCAATATTAAATATGTTGGATCCAATGATGTTGCCCATCGAAATTTCGGATTCTTTTTTGGCTGCAGCCACCACAGAGGTGACCAACTCAGGTAAGGATGTACCAACTGAAACAATCGTTAAACCCACCAACCATTCGGACATGCCAAGTTCTAATGCGATGGTTCTCGCACCATTGGTGACCATAATTCCACCACCAACAATGCCAGCCATACCGATTAAAGTGATGGGGATGGCCATTTTGATGGAGTATTTCGCGATTTTTTCGACTTCAACGGCTGGTGTGACCACTTGTGTGTTAATTGAATTCATTGCTTTCGCATCTCTGAAAATGAAGAACATGAATGCGGCGAGGATAAATAACAACACAGCCGCTTCAAAACGTAAAATGAAGTATGGGGATGACCCTGCGAAGAAGTAATACATCGGGACCAATAACACGACTGCGATGAGCGCGAAAGGAAAATCTCTACGAATTAAATCATCGTGAACGACTTGAGGTAGTACGAGTGCTGCTGTACCCAAAATAAAAGCGATATTAAAAATATTAGATCCAATGATGTTTCCAAATGAAACGTCATCTGCTCCAGAAATGGCTGAAGTGATACTCACAGCCGCTTCAGGCAACGAGGTCCCAAAAGCAACCACAGTTAAACCGATGATGAGTGAGGAAATTTTAAAGAATTTAGCGATGGAGGAAGCCCCATCGACGAAGAAATCTGCGCCTTTTACGAGGATGACAAAGCCAACCAGTAAAATCACAAACGCCCAAAATAATGTCATAAGTGTGTACTCCTTTTTCTTACTTTAACCATTATACAACACATTTTGACTTTTGGGCCTTCAAAAAGAAAAAAAGGGGCTGTAACGAAATAGAAACGTTATAGACCTATAAAACGAAAAACCACTCTGGAAGCCCAGGGTGGTTTTTTGGTATAATTGAAGTATGCAAACCCAACAATTAGTACAAGGATATTTTAACCCAAAACAGTTAAAATTACCACTATCATTTGAAGTAAAAATACCATTTGATAGTGAAGCGCGAACATTTGACGAAGTATTCAGGAGGATTGATTTTAGGCAATACATCGTAGCCGAATCGAACGTAGGACGAATCGGCTATAATCCAGTCAATATGCTCAAATTAATACTGTTTTGTATGATGGAAAACATCACGACATTAAGAGGTATGGAGAAGGCAGCGAAAAACGACATTAGAATTATGTGGTTAACAGACGAACTCAAACCAAGCCACCAAACGATTAACCAATTCATGAACGAACGACTTAAGGGTAGCATAGAAGATATCTTTCATGAGATTAATCGATACATCATAAAGAAAGAACAAATCGACGTACAGAAGATATACATAGACGGGACAAAGATTGAAGCGAACGCGAACAAATACACATTCATATGGAAAGGTTCGATTGAGAAGTTCCGTGATAAGTTATATAGAAAGATAACCAAACAACTAGAAAAGATGAATGAGAGATATCAAGAAAAAGGTATCTTTTTTCCTGTAGAAGAGACGTATGAGATCGAAACCTTAATGAAGATCGTGCAGTATTTAGATGAAGAGATTAAACAAGGGACTGTATCCTTTGTCTATGGTAAAGGACAAAGGAAAACGGCTTTACAAAGGGATTATGAAAAGATGAGTGAATATCATGGGAAGCTCATGGAATATAATCACTACATTGAGGTCATCGGACCTGATCGGAACTCGTGTGCAAGAACGGACAAAGGGGCGACCTTTATGCATATGAAAGAAGACCATATGAGGAATGGCCAGTTAAAGCCAGGGTACAACATACAAATCGGTGTATCCAATGAGTTCATATTACACGTGGATGTCTTTCAAGACCGAAGTGACTATCAAACCTTAATCCCATTTTTAGAAGGGTATAAGAAAGCGTATGGATTTTATCCACAATACCCAGTAGCAGACGCAGGGTATGGTGGGTTAAAGAACTATCGATATATGAAGTTAAATGGTATGGGTTTATATCAAAAGTATACGATGTATAGTAAAGACACGAGTGACAAGAAATACATTCAAGACCCAAAACGACCAGTAAACTTTAAGAAGGACGAGCAAGGTAATTACTACGACGAAAATGACGAGATGTTAGTCTTCTTATGGCACAGTAAAAAGGGACATGATGTGTATGAAGTACCCTCTAGTAAAAGAAGAGTAGATATCCATGAAGAACTATGGGCATTACAAAAAGAGGCAAGAGAAAATCTTCAATCTGAGTTGGGTATCGAATTAAGGGTACAAAGATCGATACAGGTAGAAGGTGCCTTCGGTGTGATCAAAGAGAACATGGGTATGAGACGATTTAGACGTCGTGGCATTGAAAATGTTAAATTTGAGTTTATCTTAGTCGCAATCGGCTATAATTTATCGAAATTACATAAGAAGAAATTCAGATTAAGCTAATAGAATAACAATTAAAAACAGGAGATTTTAAGAATCTTCTTTTCGTTTTGGTTAAAAATCGAAAATTATCCACATGGTCGGATTATGAACAAAAGAAAAAAGGACTGAACGTCCTGAAGATAATTAAATCTTCATTTCGTTACAGCCCCTTTGTAAGATTTACTTTTTCTCAACGAATACTTTTTTAAGTTTAGCGAATCTTGGTAGACCATCGACAAGTGGTGCTTTGTCATCGCCTTGAATGAGTGGTAATGCATAATCCACGAAATCTTGAGTCAAGCCTTGTCCGTTTGGTAAGATCCATTCAGCAGGGACTTTCTTTTCGGTGTTTGCTGCTTTTGCAAGCGGCACGAGTTTGTATTTAATCTTGTAAGGGTTAGAAGAGACTCTTTCGAAACCAACCATCTTATCGGTCGTACCTTTGACAGCAGCTCTAACCGCTTTAACACCAGCCATATACGCTTCTCTAACGTCTACTTTAGATGCTAAGTGTGCGGCACTTCTTTGAAGTAATGAGAATTCGATTGAACGTACTTTGACGTTGAGTTTTTCTTTGATTTGTTCCGCTAAAATGGATGCAGTACCACCCAATTGAGCGTGTCCAAAGGAGTCTGTGGATAAGCTGGAGTAATGTTCTGGTACATATTTACCATCTTTGTCTTTGATACCTTCAGAAACAACGATGATGGCTTTGGTCTTACGTTTAACGACTTCTTCAACATCTTTAAAGAATTGATCATAATCGAAGACAACTTCTGGTAGATAAATCAAATCTGGGCCTTGACCTTTAGAAACAGCGAGTTGCGCAGCGGCAGTTAACCAACCGGCATTTCTACCCATGACTTCAACCACGGTCACCATTGGGGTATTGTAGACAGTAGCGTCATGATAAAGTTCCATCAATGTGGTAGCGACATACTTCGCAGCAGAACCATACCCTGGGCAGTGGTCTGTACCATATAAGTCATTATCGATTGTTTTAGGTACACCTACGACATTGCAGTCCCAACCAGACTTCTTGAAATACTTGGAAATCTTGTTACAAGTATCCATGGAATCATTACCACCATTGTAGAAGAAGTAGCGGATGTTGTACTTTTTGAAGACTTCAAGTAATCTTTCATAATCACTTGGGTCCTTCTTAAGTGGTTTTAATTTGTAACGAACTGACCCAATCGCTGAAGATGGGGTATTTTTAAGTAATTCAAGTTCGTATAAATCTTCTTTGGAGATGTCATAGAAGTTTTCATCTAGAATCCCTTTAATACCGTGTGCAGCGCCGTACACTGCAGTGATGTTTTCTTGTTTTAATGCTTCGATGAATACACCGGCAGCACTCGCATTAATAACGCTGGTTGGTCCACCGGATTGGCCAAGAATGGCCGCGCCTTTTAAGTTTTTCATATATTTTGGTTCCTTTCGTTCAACTTTTCGATACTATTCTATCATATATGTTTAAAAAAAACTTGAAGAAAGCGATTTCGATGTTACTTTTGTAAAAAACACATAAATTGGGGTAAAATTAGTGATATAATAGTGACGGTTTGAGGTGATGAAACATGAAAATTGCAGTACTCACATCGGGTGGCGACGCCCCTGGGATGAATCCCGCGATTCGTGCGGTCGTCCGTGCAGCCATCAACAGTGGACATGAAATTTATGGTGTCATGGATGGTTATGCTGGATTGGTCAGTGGGTCATTTGAAAAAATGAGTCGAAAGAGCGTTTCAGAAATACTTGCTAAAGGTGGTACGATTTTAGGTACCGCTCGTTTAAAAGAATTCAATAAACTAGAAGTACGCGAAAGAGCCATTCAAAATATGAAAGAAGCCGGTATCGAAGCATTGGTTGCGATTGGTGGCGATGGGACATATCGGGGGGCGAAAGCACTCACTGAAATGGGGTTTCCAGTCATTGGTTTGCCTGGTACCATCGATAATGATTTGTCCTGCACCGATTATACCATCGGTTTTCACACGGCTTTAGAAACCATCGTCGATGCCATCGACAAAATCCGTGATACCTCCTCTTCACACCAACGTTGTTCTATCGTTGAGGTGATGGGTCGTTATTGTGGGGATTTGGCGGTATCGGCAGGGCTCAGTTGTGGTGCGGAATTCATCATCACACCAGAACACCCAATGAATAAAGATGAAATCATCGAACGACTCAAAGTTCACAAGAGTGAGGGTCGTCGTAACGCCATCATCGTCATTACAGAAAATGTATGTAATGTACATGAATTTGCAGAAGAAATTACAGAAAAAAGCGGATTTGCATGCCGCGCCACCGTTTTGGGCTATGTCCAAAGAGGCGGTTCGCCATGCGCAGAAGATAGAATACTCGCCGGTCGCATGGGTGCATACGCGATAGACTTATTATCGCAAGGCATCTCAGGTGTTGCTGTTGGGATTCAAAACTCGAAAATGGTGCATTACACATTTGATGAAGTCTTATCTACACCAAATGAATCGATGCAAGACATTTACGAACTCGCTTCGAAGATCCGTTAATCCTCTAGAGGTGATTTATGACTATACATCGAACCTGGAAACAAATGGTCCATAGCATAGCACATATCGATACTAGACACTCAAAAAAGGTGCTTTTTTAGCATCTTTTTTTCATATTTTATTTAGGAATAAGGAGATTATATGACAGAAAACATTTTATTCATTCTAGGTGGGGTTGCGATATTTTTATATGGTATCGACTTGATGGGGGACGGTTTAAAACGTTCTGCAGGCAATAAAATCCGCACCATCATCGAAAAGACCACCAATACCCCTTTAAAAGGTATCCTGGTGGGTATATTGCTCACGGGGCTTTTACAATCCTCGAGTGGTGTGACAGTGCTCATCATCGGTCTGGTTGGGGCAGGCCTCATGACTTTAAAACAAGCCGTTGGTGTTGTTTTTGGTGCCAATATCGGGACAACCATCACCTCTGTTTTAATCGGTTTGCCGATTGCAGATTACGCTTTGTTGTTCGTGTTTGTTGGCGTCATCATGATATTCTTCTTTAAACGTAAAATGGTTCAAAGCATTGGAACAACCATCCTTGGTTTCGGGTTAATTTTCTTTGGCCTTGAAGTCATGGGTTCAGGGTTAAAAGAAATTGTCATGACGGATGCTGTGCATGATTTATTCTTGTTATTCTCAGACACTTCCAATAGTTTCTTCTGGTTCTTTGGGGTATCGTTTGGAACACTGTTCACCGCTGCTGTTCAAAGTTCATCGGCATCGATTGGGATCATTCAGAAACTCTATCATTTAAATGTGGAAGCTGGTGTTCAGACATTTACTTTATGGGGTGCACTACCGATGATCTTAGGTGCGAACATTGGGACAACCATCACGGGTCTTTTGGCTTCCATCAATGGTACGCTTGAAGCCAAACGTGTTTCAGCCATCCACATCATGTTTAACTTGATCGGAACTACCATATTTCTCATTTTCTTATGGCCATATCATGAAATCGTTGAATGGGTAGAGGTTACTTTCCTTGAACCTTATTCAATGGCCACACTCGCGGTGGCTCACGTGATGATGAATGTGGTTACGACACTCATCTTATTTTGGTTTATCGATATCATGATTAAATTCACCCATGTCATCATTAAAGATAAACCTTACAACGACGAATTAGAAGTTATTTTCTCGGAATCCCTCTTACAAGAAACCCCATCGTTGGCCTTATATTATGTTAAAAAAGGCATCAATAAAATGGGTGAATTGGCGAAATCCTATTTCCTATTGGCGAAACGATACAGTTTTACCAATGAAGAAGGTGTGATTGAAAAAGCAGAAAAAATGGAAAATACCTTGGATGATTATGATAAACGTCTGCACGACTACATGATCAAATTGGTTCGAAATAATTCATTGTCAGAAAAAGACTCTAACCGACTTTCGAGAGACTTAGATACCATTCGAGACTTCGAACGGATTGGTGACCATTTAACCAACCTGGTTGGATTCTTTAAAAATCGATATCAAGAAAACCAATCGCTATCCAAAGGTGGCGAAGAAGACTTGAAACACTATTATAGGGTTTTAGAAGAAATGTTTGATGTTACACTGGCGTCTTTCGTCTTCAATGACATCGAAAAAGCCAAGGTAGCGATAGAATATGAAAACTTAACCGATAAGCTTGAAGAAAAGTTTAGATTGAGTTATGTTGAAAGATTAAAGGCTGGGGAATTGAACTTCACTTCCAAAACCAATTATGTTGAAATCTTATCGAATATGGAACGTATTGGCGACCATTTAAAGAACATCGCTGAAAATATCATCAACCCAATGCGTGTACCAAGGTTAGATACTGAAGATAATCCACTCGAATAAAGCACATTCATAGTGCTTTTTTCTTTTCTATTATGTATAATAGACTACATAAGGAGTGGATACGATGTCTAAGTTTAAACTGGTTGCGCCATATAAACCGATGGGTGACCAAATTGAAGCGATTGAAAAATTGTATCAAAACTTCAATAACGGACTAAAACAACAAGTCTTACGCGGTGCGACTGGCACAGGTAAGACTTTTACTATCAGTAATTTAATCGAAAAAATGGGGAAGAAAACCCTCGTTTTGGCACACAATAAAACGCTCGCTGGACAACTATACAGCGAGCTTAAAGCTTTTTTTCCAGAGAACCGTGTGGAATACTTCATCTCTTATTATGATTATTATCAACCTGAAGCGTATGTGGTCACATCAGATACTTACATTGAAAAAGACGCTTCCATCAATGACGAAATTGATGAAATGCGCCACAGCGCGACCGCTTCATTGCTAGAACGCGATGACGTCATTGTGGTGGCATCCGTATCCTGTATTTATGGTATTGGGGACCCAGATGACTATAAGAACTCGATGATCTTCTTACGTGTAGGACAAGGCATTCGAAGAAATGCTTTGCTCGGTAAACTGGTCGAATTGACCTACCAACGAAACGACATTGATTTTCACCGTGGCACGTTTAGGGTGCGTGGTGATATCGTTGAAATCATCCCATCCAACCAACGTGAACATGGGATTCGTATTGAATTCTTTGGGGATGAAATCGATCGAATCAAACGCTTTGATGTTTTGACTGGTAACGCCATTGAATCCTTGGATTATGTGACCATTTGGCCAGCCACACACTTCATGACCAACAAAGAAAAATTGAAAGAGTCGATCCGTAGAATCAAAAATGAACTACAAGAACGCATCTTATATTTTAAAGAAGAAGATAAACCTTTAGAAGCTGAACGCATTCAAATGCGTACCAAATATGACATTGAAATGCTTGAAGAAATGGGTGTATGTCCAGGGGTAGAAAACTATTCCAGACACCTAGCGCTCAAAGAAGCTGGGGAAACCCCATCGACATTGATCGATTTCTTCAACAAAGATTTCATGCTCATCATCGATGAGTCACATGTCACGGTCTCACAGGTCCGTGGGATGTATAATGGCGATAGATCGAGAAAAATGACCTTGGTCGATTATGGGTTTAGATTGCCATCAGCCTTAGACAATAGACCGCTTAAGTTTGATGAGTTTGAATCTAAGTTAGACAATGTCATTTATCTTTCCGCCACCCCAGGGGATTATGAACTCGGAAGAAATTTACCCATCATCGAACAAATCATACGTCCTACCTACTTGGTGGACCCTGAAATTGAAGTACGAAAATCCTTCGGTCAAATCGATGACTTATACGCCGAAATCATCCAGCGTGTCGCGAAAAACGAACGTGTACTGGTGACAACACTAACCATTAAAATGAGCGAAGACTTAACGGCGTACTTTAAAAAACTAGGCATGAAAGTAGCCTATTTACACAGTGAGATTAAATCCCTTGAACGTATCGTAATTTTGAGAGACTTACGTATCGGGAAATACGATGTACTGATTGGTATTAACTTATTAAGAGAAGGCTTAGACCTCCCTGAAGTATCTTTGGTTGCGATATTAGATGCCGATAAACAAGGTTTTTTACGTAGTGAACGCAGCTTAATTCAAACGATTGGTCGTGCGGCACGTAACGTGAATGGTAAAGTCATCATGTATGCCGATGTCATCAGTGAATCGATGGAAAAAGCAATTCAAGAAACCAACCGTAGGAGAAATATCCAGCTCAAATTCAATGAGAAGTTTGGTACGACACCCGTATCGATTAAAAAAGACATTCGCGATGATATTTCTATGAAAGAAGACATCGATGAATTGCCAATGAAGAAGAAATACAGTGCGAAAGATTTGGATAAAGCGATTGCGAGAATTGAACGCGACATGAAACAAGCAGCGAAAGAATTGAACTTTGAGCTCGCCACAGAACTGAGAGACCAGCTTTTTGAATTGAAAGCAGAAAGAGGACATTAATATGAATTGGAATTTAGATGATTTATACAAAGGCTTTGATGAAACATATGAAGCCGATTTAAAGAAATTAGAAACATTGTTACAAGACTATAAAACATTGGTTAAAAACGAACAAGGGCTATCCAACTTGGCTTTACTGGAAGGTTACTTAAAATCTCAAGAAAATCTTGAAAGATTAGCAACCAGTTTATATGCATTCGCGAGTTTAACCACATCGACCGATGTTACCAATCAAGTAGCGCTTGGTTATATGTCTAAACTTCAACAATTATTATCCAGTGTCACTAAAGAAAACGTCCAAATGAGCCGTTTTATCGCTGGATTAGATTTAGATAGTTTAGAAAAACAAAGCACACTGGTTAAAACATACCGATATGGGCTAAATCTAGCACAAGCCGGTGCGAAACACTTACTATCGGAATCTGAAGAAGTCATTTACGCGAAAATGCGTCAACTCGCATCGAACCAATGGAGTCAACTCCAAGGGTTATTAACCGCGAATTTAAATGTGGATTATGATGGCAAGCAAATCACGCTAAGTGAAGTGAGAAATCTCGCTTATGACCACAGTAAAGATGTCCGTAAAAAAGCCTATGAAGCCGAACTAAAAGCCTATGAACCAATCGCGGATGCGGTCGCGATGGCGTTATCAAACATCAAGCGTGAAGTGACTGAACTCAATGCGATGAGGGGTTATGAAAGTGCGCTAGAAAAAACACTTGAAATCTCCCACATGACGAAAGAAACATTGGATGCGATGATTGAGGCGATGAAGGACTTTAGACCACATTTCGCGAAATATTTGAAAGCGAAAGCCGCTTATTTAGGCCATGAAAAAGGCTTACCATTCTATGATTTGTTCGCACCGATTGGCAAACTAGAAAAGACATATACCTTCGAAGAGGCACAAAAAATTGTATTAGACAGTTTCTATGGGTTCTCACCAAGACTGGGTAATTTCGCGAAGAAAGCCTTTGATAACCATTGGATTGACGCGTTCCCTAGAAAAGGGAAACGCGGTGGTGCTTTCTGTTCCAACCAACCACAAATTCGCCAAAGCCGTTTTCTTTTAAACTTCACAGGGTCATTATCCGATGTGTCCACTTTGGCACATGAACTGGGTCATGGTTATCATGGGGATGTCATTCAAGATGAAGAACCACTCAACTGGGATTACCCAATGCCTCTTGCAGAAACAGCTTCTATTTTCTGTGAAACCATCGTCATGAACAAGCTCTTCAATGAACTTGAAAAAGACGAAGAAAAATTATCCGTATTAGAAATCTCCCTACAAGGGGATACACAAGTCATCATCGACATCCTTTCAAGATATATGTTTGAAACCAAGTTATTTGAAAATGCCAAGGGTCCAATTTCTAAAGATCAAATGAAGTCTTGGATGTTGGAAGCCCAAAAGGCCGCTTATACCGACGGTTTAGACCACGATTTATTACACCCATACATGTGGTTGAATAAAGGTCATTACTATTCAGCAGGATTAAACTTCTATAATTTCCCATACGCCTTCGGTTTATTGTTTGGTAAAGGCTTATACAGTTTATATCAACAAGACCCACAATCGTTCTTAAAAAACTATGACCGTCTCTTGGGTTTAACTGGAAAAGCCAGCGTTGAAGACGTCGCTCAATCGATGGGTATCGATGTCACAAAGAAAGATTTCTGGGTAACTTCTTTAAATGAAGTGAACAAAGACATCGAACTTGTGATCGAGTTAATGAAAAAAACAGTTTAGACACACCCTTAATTGTCATAATAGACGATGCATATGTTATAATGAAATTGGCAATTTTAAGACATTAAGATTTTTTTAACATTTTAAAGGAGATTTTTTATGGAAAATCAAGAAGAAAAAGGACTTAGTATCATTGAGTTATTTAACCTGCTACTAAAAAATTGGCTACTAATTGGCATTTCAACCGTGTTGATTGCAGCTGTTGCTGGGGTATATGCATTTGTTGTAGCCACCCCAATGTATGAATCCAAATCAGACATCATCGTTCAAGTAGAGTCTTCATCCGAACTTGGCTATGACTATACCACAGCATTACGTTTGGTGCCGTCCATCGCTGAATTCATGAAAAAAGACATCGTATTGGAGGATGTCATCGAAACCCTCAACCTTGAAACTCAAATGTCAACCGCTCAACTTCGTTCAGGGTTGACTGTAACTTCCTCAAATACAACATTCTTCGTCTATGTGAGCTATGTCTCAGATGACCCAGAATTGTCCCAAGAAATCGCGAATCAAATCGTGGCTTCTGCACGTAAGATTGCGAATGAAAACGAAACATTCTCATCATTCAAAGATAAGATCAGTGACCCTACCACTATGGCTAAATTAGGTGTACAAACCTCACCAAACAAACCATTGTTGTTGATCATTGGGGTATTGTTGGGTGGTATTTTGGGTGTGGGGATCGTCTTAGTGATGGAACTCACCAACAATACATACCGTACCAAAGAAGAGTTAGAAGCTGACTTCAACTTACAAGTGTTAGGTGTCATCCCAAGCTTCGAAGTGAAGGAGGAATTCTAATCATGAAATTATTCTCTAAAAAGATTGAAAGCAACTATAGTTATTTGGTTGCTAAAGAAGCACCGAACTCATTTGTTACTGAACAACTCCAAAAGATGATTGTCAACCTTGAATATGCGAACGTTGATGGTCAATATAAAATCGTACAATTCACCTCATCGATGCAAAGTGAAGGTAAAACGACCCTCATCTCTAACGTTGCTTATTTATTGGCTTCCAGAGGTAAAAAAGTATTGGTTGTCGACCTTGACTTAAGAAGACCTAAAGTTAACCGTATTTACTCAGTCATCAATAAAGAAGGATTAACCGATTATCTGCTTGGCAAAATCGATAAGAAAACACTGATTCGCAAGTCTGATGACAACATCGATTACATCATCAGTGGTGAAAAAACAACTTCGATTGTTCAAATTTTGGAATCACAAAAACTCAAAGATTTATTTGAAGGACTCAAACAAGATTACGATTATATCTTGTTAGATACCCCGCCTGTCATCGTTGTATCTGATGCACTGCTCATCAACCGCATTGCCGATGGGGTCATCTTCATTGTTGCGCATGGACAAGGTAAGAAGAGTATGGTCAAAGAAGCCATTACCAGCTTGACCAGAAACAATATTCCAATCATTGGTCTATGCATGACGCAAGATAAGGTAACCAAGGGTAAAAAGTATGGTTACACCTATAAATACTACAGTAATGATTGATAGTCATTGTCACATGTTGCCAGGTGTGGACGATGGTGCTAAAGACGAAACCATGGCGTTAGCGATGATTGAAAAATCATATAACGATGGTGTCACTCACATCATTTTAACCCCACATTTCCGCAAATTTGATGAAGGCAAACGCTTAAAACATAAAACAGTTTTTGAAAACCTCAAACTTTCAGTAAAACAAAAAGGCATACCTGTCGAACTATATTTAGGTAGAGAAGTATACTATAAAGATAACCTTCTCGAACAAACCAAAAACTTAGCGATCGATGGTAGCCCATATGTTTTGGTTGAGTTTTCAACCACCATGGAACAAAATATCGAAGAAATCATCTTCAATTTAAAAGTTTCTAAACTCAAACCCATCGTCGCTCACGTCGAACGATACCCTTACTTGAAAAAGGAAGACTACCATCAAATCCGTTTGACCGGTGGACTTTTACAAGTCAATGCAGGTGCAATAAAGGGGTTTGAAGGGTTTGGAAAACGTCGATTGGTTAAATTCCTACTGAAAAACCAATTGGTGGATATTGTGGCATCCGATGCACACAATTTATCCAACCGTAAGCCGAATTTAAAAAATGCCTATAAAACTGTTTTAAAAAAGTATGGCAAAGCCTATGCGGATTTGATTTTCTTTGAAAACCCGAAGAAAATCATCGATTCAATTCAACTATAAGCCAGCCAACGCTGGCTTTTATATTTTAGGGAGAAAAAAATGAAATTTACAAATGCTTTTACAGAAGATTTTGTTTTAACGGATGACATTTTAAGCATTGGTCAGATGGCAAAAGAACGTAAAAAACAAAATCCAAACACGATTGACGCGACGATTGGTGCGCTTTTAAACGACCAAGGGGTATTGTTGGCCTTTCCTTCAGTAGAACAAATACTCAAGGATCAAGACTCTACCAAAGTGCGTGCTTATCCACCAGTCGATGGGGGAAAACCATTCAAGAAAGTCCTCAAACAATGGGTTTTTCAAGATAAATTACCTCAAATCGAATCGGCATTTAAACTTGAAGTACTCGCCACCCCTGGCGCATCCGGTGCCTTATCCAATGTGCTTGCGAATTATGTCACCAAAGGCGATATGGTTGTTTTACCGGACATCTTTTGGAGCAATTACGCAGCCATCATCAACGCCACCGAAGCTGGTCACGTAACCTATCCAATGTTTAAAAACAATGCGTTTAATTTGGAAGGATTTAAAAAGACCACCAGTTTAATCGCGAAAGAAACGAATAAAGTCGTTGTGTTGCTCAATGACCCTTGTCAAAATCCAACGGGGTATTCACTATCAAAAGTAGAACTTGTAGGCTTGATTGAACACCTGGATAACCTAGGTAAAACCGTTCCTGTCGTGCTCATCTATGACATTGCCTATTTGGATTATGCAGATTTGAATTATGCCGATACGAGAACACGTTTCTTATCCTTCTTAAAAGTCACTTCATCAATGTTGATTACCATCGCTTTCAGTGCATCCAAAACCTTTGGTATTTATGGGTACCGTGGCGGTGGGTTAGTCGCGTTATCTAAAGATGACAGTGTTATTGAAGAATTCAGTCGCGTCGCTTTATATAAAGCACGTTCAACGTGGAGTTGCCCACCAACTGAACCCATTTTCTTGATGAACACTTTACAGGATCAACCCCTTTTACAACAACAATTTTTAGGCGAACTTCAAACGGTTCGTACCCTGTTACAAACCCGTGCGAAAGCATTCATTGAAGAAGCCAAACAAGTTCAATTGGTTCACTACCCTTATGTCTCCGGCTTTTTCGTCACCATCCCTGTATTAGAGCCGAAAACAGTATTTGAACGTCTCAAAGCCAAAGACATCTTTGTCGTCCCACTGTCTGGCGCGATTCGTGTCGCTCTCGCAGCGATATCGGTTAAAGAAATCCAAGGGCTAGCCGCTAAAATTAAAGCAGAAATCTAAGAGGGTAACACCTCTTTTTTCTTTGTCTAGATGATGAGCATATAATCAAAATTCGATGGGTGTCGTGTTATAATTAGAATGTCAAAGTAAAAATATAAGGTCTTTGACCTTGAAATCATATGAAAGGTTTGGATGTATATGAACCATACAAATACCATATTAACCATCTTCGGTTCGACAGGTGACCTCACCATTCGAAAGCTCTTACCAGCCATCGAAAAACTACTGCAGGAAAACTTATTAGAACCTACCACACAAATCATCGCAGTCGGTAGACGGGATTACACAACGGAGTCTTATTTGGCGTTCGTTGAAAAAGAGTTGAAGGTTCAATTCAATACCAAGGCACTGATCCCTCACGTGACTTATTTTAAGTTGGACGTAGACCAAATCTCTGATTACTTAGCGCTCAAAGCGCATATCGAAAAAATCTCCAATCCAGAAACCAGAAAAATTTATTATTTGGCGGTTGGGCCTGAACTATTAAAAGGCATCGCAACCAACATTGGTGAGTCACGATTGGTACTAAAAGAAGACTTAAACTCGACCATCACTTTCGAAAAACCATTTGGTTCTGATTTAGCATCCGCGAAAGCCATCAATGCGTTATTGTGGTCCTATTTTGATGAAAAACAAATTTATCGTATCGACCACTACTTAGGTAAAGAGATGATTCAAAACATCTTAACCGTGCGCTTCGCCAATAAAATATTTGAAAGCATTTGGAACAACAACACCATCAAAAATATAAAAATATTCGCCAAAGAAACCGACACGATTTTATCGAGAGCGGGCTATTATGATACCTCTGGCGCACTCAAAGACATGGTCCAAAGCCATTTGTTACAAATGTTGTCTTTGGTTGCGATGGAAGTACCAAGGTCGTATAACAGTGAAGATTTGAAAAATGAAAAAGTCGATGTTTTAAGGAAATTACGATATGACCGTAAAACGTTGGTCATCGGGCAATATGAAGGTTATCAAAACGAACCCAATATTGCGAAAGATTCCAAAACAGAAACATTTGTATTCTTCAAAGCCTTTGTTGATACACCACGCTTTAAAGGTGTGCCGTTTTACTTATTGACAGGTAAAGCGCTAGAACAAAAAGAATCGGTCATCATCATTGAATTTGAAGAAACCTCAGAACAACACAAATGGGATTTACCACTTTTTACCAATAAACTTTATATCAAAATTGCCCCTCAAGATGGCATCTCATTAACCTTAAATTCTAAAGTACCCGGGTTGAGAAATGCCGTTGAAGAAGTAGATTTAGATTATTGTGTGGCTTGTAACGCGGTAGGTAACTTACCTGAAGCGTATGAAAAACTCATTTTAGATATGACTAAACACAGTAAATCTTTATTCACCCGTTGGGATGAGATTGAACTCTCGTGGCAATTCATCGATCAAGTCAAACAAGACATCGCTTTAAAACACATCCCACTCAGGGTATATAAGACACCACAAGAATTATATGACCTCATATATGAGATGACAGGAGAGATTATATAAAATGAAAATTTACGATATATCGATGGAAATCCATCCGGATATGCCCGTATACAAAGATTTAGAATCGAAAAAACCCACATTTAAAAATGTCGCTAATTTCAAAGACAACAGTCATTACGAAACAGATGTCACCATGAACGTTCATAGCGGTACCCATGTCGATTTTAACTTGCATATGATTGATGGCGGCGAAACCAGCAGTGAAGCCAAATTAGAACATTATATTAGCGAAGCACGGGTGTTTGATTTGTCTTATGTTTTAGAATCCATCACCAAAGAAAATCTAGTGAATCTGGCAATCAGAAAAAATGATTTTGTCATCTTTAAAACCCGAAACTCACAAGACGAAGGTTTTAATCCAAACTTCGTGTTTGTTGCTGAATCAGCGGCGAATTATTTGGCTGAACTGGGGATTAAAGGGGTGGGTATCGATGCTTTGGGCATTGAAAGAAGCCAACCTGGTCACCCAACCCACAAAGCATTGATGTCTAAAAACATCATTATTTTAGAAGGACTACGATTGGCCAATATCCGCTCTGGGTCATACACATTGATTGCTTTACCACTCAAACTACGTGGTTTAGATGCGTCCCCTGTAAGAGCCATTTTATTAGGAAACTAAGCGATTTAGTTTCCTTTTTGTCATATTTATCCCGTGTGTTATAATTGTAATGAGGTATGAACTTATGAAAAAATTAATGACGTTAGTCATCGTTATGATACTCATCTTAGGGATGGTGGCGTGCACACCTTCTGAAACCACTAAAGCACTGGTTTTAGATGAGATACCTAGCCAAATCACATCCGATTTTTCTTTACCTACCGTTTACGATGATTACAATCTCGAATGGTTTTTAAATGATACACCGATCGGTTATGTTTTACCTTTAAAATATACATTCAAAGGTTTAATCGATGTATTATCTGTTAAAATGACCAAGGGCTTTCAAGTCGTGACTGGCGAAAAAGAAGTGACGTATGGGTTAAGTCCAATCACCACCAAACTATACATTCAAACCGAAAACAATGAAGGCATCAACTCAAAAGATACCTATGTCAATGGGACAGTTACGCTAGATTCAGATACCGACGCGTTTGATCAAAACAATTTGACTATGGGAATCAAAGGTAGAGGGAACTCTACTTGGCAATTCCCTAAAAAACCATATCGTATTAAGTTTACCGAAAGGCAAAGCTTGTTGGGTATGCGTCCAGCGAGAGATTATGTATTACTGGCTGAATACAACGACAAATCACTGATTAGAAATTACTTGGCACAATATTTTTCAACGTTATTGGACATCGAATATACGTTAGATACCCGTTTTGTTCAAGTCTTCATCAATGGCAATTATAATGGTTTATACTTATTAACCGAACAAGTTGAAGTCGATAAAAATCGTTTAAATATCGATGAATCCGTGGATGCGGATGGGGGATTCTTGATTGAAATGGAATCGAATGACCGCATCTGGCAAGAAGGCGAAGAAGACTTAAATTGGGTAAAAGTTGACGGCTATAACTACGTCATCAAATCCCCAAGTATGGATGAACTCACTATCCCACAAGTGAATGGGAAGGTTCAATTCATCAAAAATACATTGAATCAATTCATCCAATCGATTGGCCAAGGGACCTATGAATCTTATATGGACATGAACCAATTCATCGATTACTTCATCATTTCTGAATTATTCAAACAAGTCGACGTGGGTTATTCCTCCGTATACATTTATAAAGATAAAAACGAACTCATGCGCATGGGTCCGGTTTGGGATTTCGACATTTCCAGTGGTAATGGGGACTACTATGATTCTGGTCCACAAGGCTATTGGGTCGACTATAACCCGTGGTTTAACTACATCATCGATCGACCTGAATTTGAATCGAGGTTCATCGTGAGGTTTATGGAAGTATCGTATTTATATTTTGACCAGTTGATGGCTGAACTGGATTTGGTATCTTCGTTATTGTATACTGAAGCACTGCTCAACTTCGAAAAATGGAAAATTTTAGGGGAGTATGTTTGGCCAAACCCACCTCAAATGGTTGAAGCAGATACGTATGCCAAGCAGATTCAATATTTAAAAAATTACTTAATCCAACGTGAACAATGGTTAACCACCACATTGACCACTGAAGGGTATCGATAAAAATAGGCGTTTGCCTATTTTTTTTGATGTCTAGAAAGCGCTTTATATAGTATAATATAAAGAGAAGGATGTGAATTATGAAATTCGTGAACTTAAGCCGATACGGCAGACAAATCGATCCTTTTTTCTTCGCTTTAGAAAGCGTCTTATTGGAAGATTTGAAGGAAGATTTATTTTTCATTTGGCATGTCTATGGTGCAGTCATCATCGGTAAAAATCAGTTGTTAGAAACCGAAGTCAATGAAGCCTTTTTAAAAGAAAACAATATCCCTGTATTCAGACGTTTGTCTGGTGGTGGGGCAGTATACTCAGATGAAGGGTGTATCAAATACAGCTTTTTATCTAAAAAATTTGATAAAGACGTGATTTTTAAAGAATCACTAAGCCAAATCAAATCCGTCTTTGACGCACTCGATATCCCTGTGGTTTTATCCGGTCGAAATGACATCTTACACGAGGGTAAAAAGTTTTCTGGCAATGCGTATTTCCACAATCAATATGGGTCTTGTTTACACGGAACCATTTTGTACGATACGGACTTTGAGGTCTTGGTTAAATCGATTACACCTTCGAATGAGAAACTCATTTCTAAAGGCATTGAATCGGTGAGACAACGCGTCACCAACATGAAGGATGTGGTGGGTAAAGACATTGAAGATTTTACCGATTTCTTGGTTAAACATTTAACCGATGGCGAATACATATTAAGCGAAGCACAAGAACAAAAAGTGTTCGAACGGATGAAAAAATTCAGCGAACCCAATTACATCAAAGGCAACAACCCACCTTATAGTTTCAAGCACATTAAACGCTTTAACTGTGGGTCTGTGGGTGTCAAACTAGACATCAACCGGGGGGTTATCCGTGATTTTATTCTCTATGGAGACTACTTTACGGACCAAGAACCGTCTGAATTGAAAACATACTTTTTGAATCAGCCATTTGACATCAAAACGATTGAAACAATCATCAATCAATTCAATATATCGGATTATATTGTTGGTTTAACCAACGAAGAATTCATCAGTCTATTCAAGGAGGATGTATGATGGATATGAAAATCACGTGTCTACATGATAGACACCTCAAGCTTGGCGCGAAAATGACAGAGTTTGGTGGGTTTGATATGCCGGTCTCTTATCGAGGCATCTTACAAGAACACCAGGCAGTCAGAGAAGCGTGTGGGGTATTCGATTGTTCCCACATGGGTGAAATTGATTTAAAAGGTAAAGACGCACTCAAATTCTTAAATGAAATTACCACCAATGATTTCACCGATTTGAAAGACAAACAACTCCAGTACACCTTACTTTGTGAAGAATCCGGTGGGGTGGTGGATGATTTGATGGTCTATCAATATAACCAAGAACATTATTTATTGGTTGTGAACGCATCCAACACCATCAAAGACTTTAAATGGTTAACCAGCCATCAATCTGGGTATGATATTGAATTATCCAACGATTCAGAATTCTTTGGTCAACTCGCTTTACAAGGACCGAAAGCCGTTTTAGTATTAAAAGATTTAATCCCATCCGTTGAGTCTTTGGTATTCATGCATTTTGATACCTTTGTTTGGAACCATCATGAATTCATCATCTCTAGAAGCGGTTATACCGGTGAGGATGGGTTTGAGATTTATGGTTCACCCAAAGCCACGGTAGCTTTATGGGATCAATTGATGACATTAAATGTAGAACCCTGTGGCTTAGGGGCGAGAGATACCTTACGTTTTGAAGCTGGCTTACCGTTATATGGCCATGAAATCAATGGGTTCATTACCCCACTCGAAGCTGGGTTGTCCTTTGGTGTTAAGCTGCATAAACCATTCATCGGTAGAGATGTTTTACTCAAACAAAAAGAACAAGGCTTGGAAAGAAGAATCATCGGTCTTGAACTATTGGAAAGAAACATCGCGCGGGATGGTTATATCGTTTACGATCAAAACCAAAAGATGATTGGTTATATCACCACGGGGTATATGATTCCAAACACCAATAAAGCGCTCGCGAACGCAATGATCGATTCGAGTGTTAAAATTGGTACAGAAGTATTTGTTGAAATTAGAAACAAGATGGTCAAAGCCGTCATTAGAAATAGAAAATTTTACGAAAAGAAATATAAAAAAGAGGTCTAGACATGGAAAAGATTTTAAAAGATTTATTGTACACCCCAACCCATGAATGGGTTAAGATTGAAAACAACACAGCGAAGATTGGTATTACAGACTATGCACAACACAGCCTTGGGTCGGTCGTCTTCGTCGATTTACCGAATGTGGGCAGTGCTTTTGGTCAATTTGACCCATTCGGTGCTGTAGAATCGGTTAAAGCAGCGTCTGATTTATTGATGCCAGTTTCTGGCAAAGTCATCGCTGTCAATGACGCCTTGGTTTCACAACCTGAACTTTTAAACGAAGATGCTTTCGCCAACTGGCTCATCGAAGTTGAAGTCAAAGACCCATCTGAAGTGGCTAAACTACTTTCACCAGACGCGTATCAAAAGACCTTACATTAGGAGGCAACATGTTCAAATACTTCCCGCATACTGAGCAAGACATCCAAGAGATGCTCGATAAAATCGGGGTTCAATCGATCGATGAGCTTTTTTTAGACTTACCTAAAAAACTCCAATCGAAACCCGATTATCAAGTACCGCTTGCGAAAAGTGAAATTGAACTCAGAAACCATTTCAAGGGGTTATCGGGTAAAAACCGAGAACTCATCATTTTCAGAGGGGCTGGTGCTTATGACCACTATACACCTTCAGTCATCCCTGCCATCATTTCAAGAGAAGAATTTTTAACGGCTTATACACCGTATCAACCGGAGATTGCCCAAGGCACCCTCCAATACATTTTTGAATTCCAAAGTATGATTACAGACCTCACTGGCATGGATGTGTCAAACGCCTCGATGTACGATGGTCCAACAGCGACCGCTGAAGCGATGTTCATGGCGGTTGCTCAAACCAGAAAAAATAAGATTGTATTATCTGATAACGTCAACCCGAATGTGATTGATGTTGTTAAGACCTATGCATTATACCGTGGTATTGAAGTCCTCGTGATTCCTTCAAAAGCTGGGTTAGTCGATCAAAGTTTACTCGATCAAGCTTTAGAAAACGCCGCTGGATTCATCGGTCAAGTACCGAACTATTTTGGTTTGGTTGAAAACTTGACAGATGTTTCTGAAAAAGTTCAATCCAAGGGTGGCATCATGATCATCAATGCAGATCCACAAGTGTTGGAAACCATTGAATCACCAAGAAAAATGAAAGCAGATATCGCGTGCGGTGAATGCCAAAGTTTAGGTATCCCACTATCTTATGGTGGCGCATATGTTGGTTATTTAGGCACGACAGAAAAATTACTACGCAAGATGCCAGGCCGTATTTGTGGTGTCACCACCGATGTCGATGGCAAGCGTGCGTTTGTATTAACCCTTCAAGCCAGAGAACAACACATTCGTAGAGAAAAAGCGAACTCCAACATTTGTTCCAACCAATCATTGATGGCATTATGGACGACCATCTATATGTCAACCATGGGCAAACAAGGTTTAAAAGAAGTGGTGGCACAATGCTATCAAAATAGCCACTACCTACAAGAACAACTCGTGAAGACAGGCAAATTCAAACCAGTACACTCAGGCTTCTTCATCAAAGAATTCTTATTAGAAGCGTCCTTTGACTTAAAAGCGTTTGAACAAAAATGCATTCAAAAAGGCATTTTACCGGGTTTAATCATCGATGACAAATACATGTTATTCGCGGTCACAGAAAAACGTACGGTTGAAGAAATGGATCTTTTAGTATCCTTAGTCGGAGGTGCGAAATGAAAGCATACGACCAATTGATTTTTGAAATCAGCAAACCCGATCGTGTGGGTTATTCGTTACCGAAGAACAACCTACCTTATGACATCTCAAAAGAGATCCCACAAAACCTCAAGCGAAGTGAAGAAACCTTGTTACCAAGTGTCGCAGAACTCGATTTGGTTAGACATTATTCCAATGTGTCTAGAAAGAACTTTGGTATCGAAACAGGGTTCTATCCACTGGGTTCTTGTACAATGAAGTATAACCCGAAAATCAACGAAGAAATCGCGGCTTTACCGGGGTTAAGAAACATCCACCCACTTCAACCGATGGAAACCGCTCAAGGCTCATTAGAAATCTATTTTGAGA
Organism: Bacillota bacterium; assembly: GCA_023436805.1. Taxonomy (GTDB): domain Bacteria; phylum Bacillota_I; class Bacilli_A; order Acholeplasmatales; family UBA5453; genus Paracholeplasma. Next base: position 26,747 of record JAEZHT010000076.1, on the reverse strand, counting down.
CCGCACGTATGTTATCTGAGCTTTCAGGGATGGCTAGTTTCTCCTTAAACCCATTCGCGGGTGCCCAAGGTGAACTCGCTGGCCTCATGATCATGAAAGCCTACCATCACCATAAAGGTAACTTACACAAAACCAAAGTCATCGTGCCAGACTCCGCGCACGGGACCAATCCAGCCTCCGCGACGGTTGCTGGTTTTGACATCATTGAAGTCAAATCCAATAAAGACGGTACAGTTAATATCAAAGCTTTAAAAGAAGCCTTAAGTGATGAAGTCGCGGGGATTATGCTCACCAACCCAAACACTTTAGGTATATTTGAAAAAGACATCTTAAAGATATCTAAACTCATTCACAGTGTCGATGGATTGCTCTATTATGATGGTGCGAACTTAAACGCATTGTTGGGTCGCGCACGTCCAGGCGATATGGGCTTTGACATCATTCATATCAATTTGCACAAGACCTTCTCTACCCCGCATGGTGGTGGTGGTCCAGGGTCTGGTCCAGTCGGTGTTTGTAAGAAATTAGTCGATTTCTTACCGAGCCCTCAGGTCTATAAACGAAGAAACAAATTCGTCCTTGAACAACCCATCCAAACCATTGGTCATGTCTCTGGGTTCTTAGGCAATTTCAGCGTCATCATCAAAGCCTATAGTTTCATGTTGACTTTAGGTAAGGAAAACCTATCTAGAGTAGGTGAATTATCGGTCTTGAACGCGAACTATCTCAAAGAGTCCTTGAAAGAAGACTATTATCTACCGATCAAAGGTTTGTGTAAACACGAAGTCGTCTTTGATGGCTTGGTCGATAAGTCTACTGGCGTGACGACATTGGATGTTGCGAAAAGATTGCTAGACTTCGGGATGCACCCACCAACGATTTATTTCCCACTCGTGTTCCATCAAGCATTGATGATTGAACCGGTTGAAAATGAATCTAAAGAAACGCTAGACCAATTCGTGAGCGTCATGAAACAAATCGCATTTGAAGCGAAAAATGACCCAGAAAAAGTCAAACATGCCCCATATACCACTGTCGTTCGTCGTTTAGATGAAGTGTCGGCGGCGCGTAATCCAAGGGTAAAATACAAAGATTTATTGAAATAATAACAAAAACAGTTCACCATGGTGAACTGTTTATTTTTTAACTTAATTTATTGATGATTGCTTTCGTAAAATCGGGTAAATCGGCTGGGGTTCTTGAAGTAATCAAATGACCATCGACCACGACCGATTGATCGAGATAAGTCGCACCTGCGTTCTCAATATCGATACGAATCGAATGGAAACCAGTTAGGTTTTTGCCTTTGAGATTACATGCTGAAATCATCAACCATGGGCCATGACAGATGGATGCGATGGGTTTTTGTTGTTGGTCCATCGCTTTTACAAAATCAATGGTTGCTTGACAGCGACGCATGTAATCGGGTGAAAAACCCCCTGGGATGATGACAGCCTCATAATCGGATGCAGACACGTCTTTACTGGCGATGTCACTTTTTAGTGGCATCCCGAATTTGCTTTTATATGTGTTGTTGGCAAGTGAACCAATCAAATCCACCTTGAAACCAGCTTCCTGCATGCGGTAATAAGGGTAGATGAGTTCTTTATCGTCAAATAAATCTTCAATCAAAATCGCTATTTTTCTCATAATGAATACCTCATTTCTAGGGTCATTATAACATGACTAATGGGAAGCATCTGGTTCGATGCATCACTACCCTATATCTGATTTTGAGCTAAACGAGTATAATTAACTTAGATTGTAGAGGTGATATTGTGATACTTAACTTACCATATTGGACAGAAGCTGACCGAAACCCATTCTTAATTCACTTGAAATCGTTCGAACAACCTCAAACCATCGATTGGGCGAGAAAAATATTAAACACGAAATTACCACTATTGGCGATGTCTACAAAAACGATGGACTCGTTGGTAAAAGAGATCCACAAAGGTAATTTCTTATCATTCCTAGATTTACACATTGATGATTACTATGAATCCATCGCCATTCAAGGCAAACTCATTACCAAAATCAAAGACTTTGATATAATGAAGCGTTATTTAGATCGTTACGCTACCGTGATGGAAAATTGGGCTCATTGTGATCTATTGTCATTCGATATTCATCCAGAGAATCAATCCAAATTCATCGATCTTTCCTATGGCTATCGTCATTCGACTCAACCATTTGTCCGTAGACTCAGTTTGATGATTCTATTTCAAATGGTAAAAGATACTCAAGTATTACCAACCATTTATAACGCGATTGAAGCTTTGAAAGATGAAGATGCATATTATGTCATTATGATGGCAGGGTGGTTGTTATCGGAATGCATCATTCAACACAAAACACCAACGCTATCATTCATTCAACATAAAGAGCTAAACCCGAAAATTGTCAATAAAGGCATTCAAAAATGCCGTGAAAGTCTACGATTATCCAAAGCAGAAAAAGACGAACTTCTTATATATAAGCGACAAAAAAGCCACAAACGGTAATCCCGATTGTGGCTTTTTTCTTATTTATTTTCAAATAATTTGATTAAGGTTGGATAAACACCGATACCATCACGGGTTTGTAAACCACTGTGAATGACTGGGTTTAATAACGCTTGGTCGATACCTTTATTGGCAATTTCTAGACCATATCTTAAGGTTGCGTTATTGAGGGCGATTGAAGATGTTTTTGGTACAGACCCTGGCATATTCGCTACCCCATAGAATAACACATGACCCACTTTGTATATTGGGTTATCGTGGTAAGTGACTTTAGAGAAATTGGAAATACCACCTTGGTCAATCGCGACGTCTACGATGATCGCGCCTGGTTTCATAAGTTCTAAGTATTCATCTTTAATGAGTTTAGGTGCGGCGTCACCTGGGATTAGAACAGCCCCGATGACAACATCGGCTTCAACGATCGATTTCTTTAGGTTTTCTTGGTTCGAATACAAGGTATGGATTTTATTGTGGTATAAATCTTCTAAGTAACCCAAACGTTTTGTATCGATATCAAGAACAGTAACATGGGCTTCCATACCGACAGCCATACGGCACGCACTTTGACCAACAATACCAGCACCAATGATGGTAACTTTCGCTCTTGGTGTGCCAGGAAGACCAGACATCAAGACCCCAGTACCACCAAAGAAGGCTTCAGAATATTTCGCCCCTTCAATGACCGATAATCTTCCTGCTACCATGCTCATGGGTTCAAGACATGGGAGTGTTTTTTGATATTCCATGGTTTCATAAGCAACCGATAAAACTTTCTTTTCTTTCAATGCTTGGTATAAAGGCTCATTGGAAGCTAAGTGTAAATAGGTATATAAAATCAGATTTTCTCTAAAAAGGGCATACTCTGATTCTAGTGGTTCTTTGACTTTTACAATCATATCGCTTCTAGACCAAACAGATTTCGCATCTGAAACCATTTCACACCCTAAAGCTTCATATTGTTCATCCGCGAAACCAGAACCCAAACCCGCCCCTTTTTCAATCAAAACGGTATGACCGCTTCTGACATACTCTGACGCTGCATTTGGGGTTAAACCAACTCTAAATTCATATTTTTTAATTTCTTTGACACATCCGATAATCATAGGCTCACCTCTACAACTATTTTAACATAAGCCAAGCCGCTTGAAGCAAAATTTCATTGAAAAATGTAAGCCTTATGCTAAACTAATAGAGGGAGGAATGACCAATGCACTATAAAAAATCCATTTGTTATTCAGGGTATCGATTGAACCAAAGTCCAATCACGAAAGTTTACCCTTCAAAACAAGAAATACTCGAAGACTTACAAATACTCATTAAAGATGGGTATCAACAAATAAGGATGTATGACCCAGGCATGCATGCGAGACTCACTTTAGAAGTGATCAAAGAACACAATTTACCCATCAAAGTCATGCAAGGCATGGACTTGGATGGCGAAGTCATCAATTACAACGTTGGCTGGGGCGAACCACTCAAAACCAAAGACATCATCCAAAACAAGAAGAATAACCTCAAACAACTCGATATGTTGATTGAGCTAGCCAATCAATACCCAGACATCATCAACTATGTATCTGCGGGTAATGAAAACACTTCGGACTGGAATCCGAAAATGGTTGCTGTTGATACTTTGGCGAAATACATTCGCACCCTCAAAGAAAACATTAAACAACCAGTAACATTTTGTGAAGGTGTATACTTTTGGAATACCCATGCAATGCCACTGGTGAAAGAAGTAGATTTTGTCTCTATTCATATTTATCCATTTTGGCTCAGAAAGCCACATGAAGAAGCGTTGGAAAATACATTCGCTGCGTACAATGCTACAAAAGAAAATATTAAAGACAAACCCATCATCATTACCGAAGCTGGTTGGCCAACCAAATCAAGCTTGGGCGATTATACATCGAATGCGTTCCACCGTACCTATGTCGATGGCCTAGAAGCTTGGGCTAAAAAGAACGATGTTTTGCTTTATATGTTTGAAGCCTTTGATGAACCATGGAAAGGTTCCGATAAACCAGATGAACCAGAAAAACACTGGGGCGTCTACGATTTGAACCGAAATAAAAAGTAAATTGTAAGCGTTTTTAAAAATAACGCCCATAATCATTGACAAACCAACAAGACTGCGTTTTAATAGAGGTGTGAGTACAAAACCGATATTAAAAAATAGTCTTTTTCTTTTAGAAAAGAAAGACGGAAGGCAAGGGACAAGGCATTGTTTAAAAGTGCGTATCTAGAGCGAGTGTTTAACGATGTACTTAAAAAGGACAACGGACAACCGGAATTCATACAAGCGGTTGAAACGTTCTTTTTATCGATGGATGACATCATTTCGATGACACCGCAGATTGAGAAGTATGGCATCATGGAACGTTTGGTAGAACCTGAACGCTTGGTGCATTTTAGAGTCACCTGGGTCGATGATCAAGGCATCACACGTGTCAATCGTGGTTATCGCGTCCAGTTTTCATCGGTATTAGGGCCTTACAAAGGCGGGTTGCGTTTCCACCCAACCGTTAACGCCTCCACGATGAAGTTTTTAGGTTTTGAACAAACATTCAAAAATGCTTTAACCGGCCTACCTATGGGTGGGGCGAAAGGGGGCAGTGATTTTTCATCGATTGGTAAATCCGATGGTGAAATCATGCGTTTTTGTCAAAACTTTATGTTAGAACTCTATCGCCATATCGGTCCAGATACCGATGTTCCTGCAGGGGATATTGGCGTTGGTGCCAAAGAAATCGGATATCTTTATGGCATGTATAAAAAAATCCGTAATGAATCCACTGGTGTCATGACCGGCAAAGGTTTAACCTATGGTGGGTCATTGGTTAGAAAAGAAGCGACAGGGTATGGCTTATGTTACTTCGTTTCTGAAATGCTTAAAACATACCGTTCAGACCGTATTGATGATAAACGCGTCATCATCTCAGGTTCAGGTAAAGTCGGCTTATACGCAGCGATTAAAGCCCATGAACTGGGGGCGATTGTGGTTGGAATGTCTGACATCAATGGGTATATTCACGATCCAAATGGATTGAAGATGGACATTGTAACCGAACTTGCCAGCAATGGAGAACTCTCCTTAAGGTATCATGAAAAAACCGGTTGTGAATACGGTAAAGACCCAAGAGACTTGTGGCAAGTCCCTTGTGACATCGCGATGCCATGTGCGATTCAAAATGAACTCGATTTGGAATCCGCGAAAGCTTTGGTTGCCCACGGTTGTTACCTAGTGGCAGAAGGCGCGAACATGCCGTGTACATTAGAAGCTGAAAAGTATTTTACAGAACATCAAATTCTATTCGCCCCAGGTAAAGCAGCGAATGCAGGTGGGGTTGCAGTATCACTGTTTGAAATGAGCCAAAATGCGATGCATTACCCTTGGCCTTACGATGAAGTCGATGATAAACTCAAAGGCATCATGAAAGAAATATTCTTTAAATGTTATACCGCTGCACGCAAATACAAGAACCCTTATGACCTCATCAGTGGCGCGAATATTGCTGCCTTCCTTCGTGTCTATGAAGCGATGATGGACCAAGGCATTCAATAATCATTCAACCGTACCTTAACAAAAGGTACGGTTTTTGCCAATAATAGGAGATGGATATTGACATGAAAACAAACAAATGATATATTTGTGCCATAATTATAAAACGGATTTGGCACAAAAATTAATTACTTTACATAACTTCAATTTGGATGAATGTACTATGGTTTTAAGGGAAATTAGAATCTTGTACCAAAGTTTTAGTTCGAATTCATTCAAAAAATTAATCTTGATCAAATTTGTAGTTTTATCGATGGAGAAGAGATGCTCACAACGATTCAAAAAAAGTTTTATAAGTTTATTATTCAGCATCGATACGAACACATCATCAAAGCATCCTATGAAAGGTTGGTTAATCAACATGAATGACTTAAATTCACCAATTCAACACATGACAAGTATTTATCACAATGAAGGATATATCACATACCAATGGAAGAAAGTGTATTTTAAGATTGCAAAACTGACATATGAATTGTTTCCTGATGAATCGTTTCAATACATATTTGAACCCTATTATGATGTTTTAGACGCAATTGATGGTTTAGAAATACCAGGTATAGATTTGACACTTAGACAGCAGGCATATTATCGTGTTAATGTGACACCTGTTTTTGTTTCTGAGCGCATAACGCCTAAGAATAGAGTGAATCTTATTGAAGAGTTAAAAGAATACAATTTGGATTATCATCAACCATTTCTATTATTGCTAGATGCGCACAAACAGTACGGCGGAGACCATTTGTCTCTAAAAAGTGATACATTTTATTTAAACTTGGAAAATAATCATATGGATGAGAACGATTTATATAAACTAATACCAAAGACACTGCAAACCTTAGCAAGTAGATCAAACTTTATTTTGGGCAGTATTATTGTGAATAGCGTTAATCGAACCATTCTCATCAAAAACTATTGTCATTTATACGAAAAAGTGTCCCACTATTATCAAAATAAAATAAAAAGAAACCGTGGTAGAGCCAAACAATCGGTACCCTTCATTATGCTCGAAGAAACCCAAAAACTGTACACTAATGGGGTAATCACATTAGAAGAGGCCGTTAAACAGAGTGGGTTATCATCAAAACGCACTTATTATCGTAGAGTGAAAGAAATGAAAGAAAAGGAAAAATAGAATCCTTCCAATTCATAAAAAACAGACATAGTTTATGTAGTAAAATATGTTACAATACTTTTATTGAGAGGAGCGATTTCGATGTATAAAACCATTTTGTTTGATATGGATGGGACATTGATTGAATCTAATGATCTTGTTTTAGATATCTATCAAGCCCTCGTCAAACTTCACCCACCCAAAGTCAGTTTAAAAAGTATCCCTGTGGCCGATGTGCTTGCGAAAGGATACCCAGAAGTACTCGAAATGCTCTATGGTAAAAAGCGTCCGGATTTGATTGAAGAGATTTACCGGATTCACAGTGAACTTGCGGTCAATCACTTAAAACTCTATCCGAACACATTAGACATTTTAGAAAGTTTAAAAAGCCGAGGTATCAAGCTTTATATCATTACCTCTGAACTGAGAAAAATCGCCATTGCGGAACTCACAGGTTTGAGTATTTTCCATTTCTTTGAGGATATCATTGCGTTTGAAGATGTATCTAGACCAAAACCAGACCCTGAAGGCATCATCAAATTGATCACCACCAAAAAACTCAATAAAAAAGAAATGATGTTTGTGGGGGATTCGATTTCGGATGCGAAAGCAGCTAAAGATGCAGGCATTTTGTCCATCTATATGAATTGGCATAAAGATGCTTCTAAAATGATTTACTTCGATAAAACGTTCCACACATTTGATGAATTGTCTAGTTTCACCTATGATTATGAGCCTGTATTGACACTCAAGATGAAACCCAATAAACCCTTTAAAATCGTTCAATTCACCGATTTACATTTGATGAATGACATGAAGGATTTGAAAACCAAAGGTTTAATCAAGAAGATGATTGCAGAACACAAGCCCGATTTCATCGTTTTTACTGGTGACCAAACGATGTCAAAAGATAGCCCTAAACTCTATAAGGATTTAGGAACTTATATGGGCCAATTCAAAACCCCTTGGAGCTTTATCTTTGGGAACCATGATACCGATGAAGGCGTCGCATATGAAACCTTGATTGAACACATCCAAGATGCGAATTACCTTGCTTTTAAACCAGGGAACCCTAAATATGGCTATTCCAATTATTTCATTGAAATTAAAGATAAAAAACTGACAAAAGGACTACTCTTCATGATGGATTCCCACGTCGATGCATTTTACATCATTGATCAAAAACCCACTTGGGGGTATGGTTCACTCAAAGATGAACAGCTCCTTTGGATGGACAGTGTGGTCAATCAATACCATTTGCCTTTTGAAAAAGTACCAAGTTCTCTCTTGTTTTGTCACATTCCACCCCATGAGTTTAAATCGATTACGCCAGAACAAAAACAGGACTACATTGGGTCATATCATGAAACCCCATGTACCCCACCAATCCCAAACCATATGATGGAAATTCTCAATAAGAAGAACAGTTGTAAAGGCATTTTTGTGGGTCATGACCACTACAATGATTATGCCTTCTACCACCACCAAGTATTGTTGGCATATGGCCGTGTCAGCGGTTATTATGATTATGGTCCAAAAGGATTTAAAAAAGGCTGTCGTGTCATTGAACTCAACCACGATGGCGAAATCAACACATACGTCAGCATTCTTTAAGCAAAAAAGAAGAAGCCCATTCAGTGTTTTTCACTGAGTTGGCTTCTTTTGTTATTCTTCTTCATCTCTAACAATTTCGATGACAATTGGTATATCCATTTCAAGTGAAAAGCGGCTTAAGGCTGATGTGAAATCCTCATAATCTTCACGATTGAGCGGTTTATTATTAGGATAACTGTATTCTAGACTATCATCATAAACCTCTAGTAAATAATGATCGTTTTCATAAAAAACATACTCTGCCAACAATTGATTGCCAATTTTGTAGAAAACAATGGCAGATTCATGATTTGTGTCGTCTTTTAAATAGTAGAACCGAATGGTGCGTTCAGGTATTGTCTTAAAGATACCCTTGTATTGAGAATGACCTTTTAGGAACGTGACATCTATGGTATCAATACCAGGCACTGGTTCGACATATACTGGTGCGGGTATTTCACCATGTTCATCCTCATATTGTTTAATCAAGTCAGCCATGCTAGGCATTGGTTTTTTGTATAAATATGCGAACCAAACAATGATCATCAACAAAGCCATGATACCCGTAACAAGTGAACCTAAATATAGATTGTTCTGCTGATCTTCGATATAATCGTCTAAAGTCAGTATCGCAACATCGTTATGATAAATATACACAGCTTCCATGTCATAGTCATCGTAAAACACTTGGATATAACCAACGCGAAGGGTGTCGTTTGGATTTAATGAATTAATAACGGATCCCTTCGGATGAACAAATGAAGGTATATACAGTGGTTTGTCAAATTCGTTAATATAAATAAGTTTATCATCATCGTCTGTGTCATATCGATCAAATGTGAACACAGCTTCTTGAACATCCGTAACCTCAAATGTATGAGCATTGTCATACAAAGCAAATGAACCAACAGCCGCGATGACAGCGACAAAACCAATAGCAATTAATCCAATGATTTTTTTAATAGGCATAGGGAAAAACCTCGTTTCATCTATATTATACAATTTTACAATTGAAAATATAATTATAAATTAACATAATGTTTTCCGATTTCATTTGAAGTCTTGGATTTACTGGTATGAATGAAAATAATCAGATCCAAATCTTACCCAATCCTGTCTTTCCTATAAGGTGTTTTTCGGTGTCATTTGTATTTCAAAGTATCCTCTAAAAAACTGCGATTTTCCCTACTATTATCATTGATTAAAAAGGTTAAATATTATATGATTAATATACTGGAGAGATGCATGTGTTAAAAAAGATCATAGTAATTTCAAATACCCCCTCAAGCGACATCAAATGGCTTGAATATATCAACGAAGAAAATATCCTCAACGGCTTAAATGCAATCGAGGTTAATCAAATAAAAGATGCGAAAAACGTAGGTAAGTTACTCTATAAACATCAATTATTTGATATTTTTGTGTTTTCTAAATCCAAACAAGCGTTAAGAACACTCTATAAGAGTTACCCATATGCCAGACTGGTTTATATGCCAGATACCTTCAATAGTCTCGTCGATTTATCGAAGGATGCTTTTACCAACAATGCCCATACTGTATGCTTAAAAGCAGCGGCTTTATCACAGTCAATGGTTCGCCATCTAAAGAGCTATGGGTTGGTGGTTTTTGCTTATGTTGAAAAACAAACCGATATCTATCAAGCAGTCTTAGCTGGTGTCGACGGCTTGTATGGTAAAAATATCGATAAGAAACAAATCGATGTGAAAGGCGATTTCTCATTCACACCCTTTGTCATTGCCCACCGTGGCTATCACGCCAATGCCCAAGAAAATAGTTTAAAAGCAGCGGCTGAAGCAGTGAGAATGCGTGCTGACTTTGTTGAACTCGACTACCATATGACCAAAGACAATCACATCGTCGTCAACCATGACGATTCTTTGGGTCGTACCTATGAAAAAGACTATGTCATTCGTAAAGATACACTCAGGTCTTTACAATCGATCAAAATGACTTATAAGGGTGAAAAGACCGATGAAGTCTTACCAACGTTATCGATGTTTCATAAGCATTTAAAAGATACCAATACATCGTTATTGATTGAAGCTAAAACATCTGCAGGTGGTGCAGTCAAACGACTCAATCGAGTATTGAGTCAAATGGACAAACCACCACTACTCATGAGTTTTTACCCCTTTGCATTAGTCAACTTCAAGAAGTATGCGAAAGGTTATTCTAGAGGGTTCTTAATTGACCTTGAACAAAACCACATGAGTGTATCAGATATCATCAAGATTTCCAATAAATATAACCTCACCATCCATCCATATTTTAGTCATACCAAATCCAATTTAATTGAAATCCTTAAAAAACGTTCAATCATGTATTGTCCTTGGGGATTAAAAACGGACATCGATTTGAGAAAAGCATTCTTATCTGGATATTATGGCATCAATACAGATGAATCTCATCGTTTTAAAGACTTCATCAAGTATTTGGTGGTTAAAACCAGACATACTTATTATATTGGCGATACACTCACCCTTCAAACAACCACGGATGTAGGATCTGAAATCGAAGGTAACATTGAGGTATTGTTCCAAAACCCACTCGGTTTGGTGATTGAAAATAATCGAATTACGCACGCTACCTTAGATGGTATGGCTTATTTATATGTGACTTACATGGTTAAAACCGACTTGGTCAACTATACCTTGATGTCTGATCTTATTCAAATTGAAGTTAAGCGTAGTTCTCATGAATAACGTCTATTTACATAACCTATACGCCTCGAAAACAGAAGCGGGATATTCGCTACATAAATTCCCTACCTCACTGATTGAACACCTTTCTGTGAAGGGTCAACCCAATGCGTATACATTGTTTGGTTCAGAGATTAGATTTACCATTTTAAGCAAAGTAACGGTGGAAGTCTACACACCAAATACTTCACAAATCCTCATTTATTATGGGGATTATCAAGGGGAGTTTCATACATTCAGTGGGTCATATACCTTTCAAATCGAACCTAAATTTGATGAAGAAGGTTTGAAACGGTTATCCCAATATCATCGATTTGAACCCAATTTGGTTCGCATCATTCTCAAAGAAAATATGACAGTGAGATCCATTGAAGGTGAATATGTATTCCCGGATATTTCCAAGTTCCCAAAACAGAAGTATTTGGCTTATGGGACATCCATTACACAAGGCAGAAATGGGTTCACTCCAGATTTAAATTACCCAGGGATCGTGTCTGAAGCATTGGGGTATGAATGTTATAATTACGGCATGAGTGGTTCAGCGTATATTGAACAAGCACTGGTGGATTTCATGTGTGAAAACACGTATGACCTCATCACATTAGAGCTCTCAGTGAATTTGTTGGGGGATGGCTATGATGTTTCAATCTTCAAAGACAGACTTAGTTATTTACTTCAAAAAATAGCACAAACACAACCACACGCAACCGTGATTGGTATCACGATTTTAGACAATTGGCGAAAGCTAGGGTTTGATCAAAACAGAGGCACACAAAAGGATGTCATCTTATATCGAAATGCTTTCAAATCAATCATGAAAGATTATCCTCAGTTCATTCTATTAGAGGGTGAATCGATGTTAAAATTCCATCATCTATCCGCCGACTTAATTCACCCTTCTCAATATGGCATGATTGAACTAGCAAATCAGATACTCAAACACACAAAGATGTAAGTAAATTTACATCTTTTTTTGCTTAAAAAGGGAAATACATACCCAATTGTGGTATAAATAATATGGTGATAATATATGAGTTTAAACACATTATACGATGAAGCATTGTCCTATTTAGGACTCAATGTAAAAGAAAAAGACCCAACAAAAGCGATTAAAATCTTAGAAACACTTGCGTTGAATGGATACGCTGACGCGTTTTACCACTTAGGTAGAAGCTTCGCGATTGGCGAAGGTAATACCATGGATGTGGTGAAAGCCAAAGAACTCTATGAAACTGGTATGTCATTAGGCAGCCTTAAGTGTTTCTATGGGTTTGCGTTACTCCATACCACAGGGTATGGTGTATTAAAGGATGAAAGACTGGCTAAAGATTATTTTGAAGCAGGTTATCAAGGCATCCTAGAAGAAGCAAATCAAGGTGATCCAATCTCTAATTACATGATGGGCTGTTACTACTATTATGGTTTTTATGTGAAAAAATATGTGGCTACAGCGATTGAATATTTAGACAAATCCGCTCAAGCAGGCTATGCAGAAGCGCAGTTCTTATTAGGGTCAATCTACGAAGCATTACATAAAGATGTCAAAAAAGACAAAGAAATCTTTGAATACTATTCACAAGCAGCGATGCAAGGCCATGCCTATGCACAATATGCATTGGCGTTGTTGTATCTCGATTCGGATGTTGTATCTAAAGATTATAATGAAGCGAAGAAGTGGTTGGAGTTGTCTGCTAAGCAACACCACTATTTGGCATTAGGTACCTTAGGTATGCTTTATTATGAAGGTGAATTGGGTCAAAAGGATTACGATAAAGCTTTTCCTTACCTAAAAGAATCCGCTGATTTAGGCTATGCGCTTGCGCAGTACTACATCGGTTTAATGTATAAGAATGGTCAAGGGGTTGAAAAAGACATCGATGAAGCGGTAACTTATTTAACCTTAGCAGCCAATCAAAACGATATGAATGCTCAGTACAACTTAGGCATACTCTATTTCAAATATAAAGGTAAACCGCATTTTGATAAATCTTTCCATTGGCTAACCAAAGCCGCGGAACAAAAACACCCCTATGCCCAGTACAATTTAGGTGTTATGTATCAAAATGGGGATTATGTCAAACAAGATTATGAAAAGGCATCCGTTTTTTACCGCCAAGCGGCAGAAAAAGATGTGGTGGGGGCGATGCACAATCTAGGCATGTTGTATATGAAGGGCTTAGGTGTCGTAAAGAGTGAAGATACCGCTGTTCATTATTGGAAGAAAGCAGCCAACCTAGGGCATGAACCATCCAAGATGTATTTAGAATCCGTAGAAGCATTCAATCAGAGGCAAAAAAAATGAACGTCATTGTAAAACCATTCCACTTACCGTTATTAAACCGTGAAGCAAAACTATATGTGATGTTGCCTGAAAAGATGGAAATGGATGCATCTTATCCAGTTTTATTTTTTCATGATGGTCAAAATGTATTTTTTGATAGAGACGCATCGTTTGGCGTCTCTTGGGGCGTCAAAGAAATCTTTGAACAAAACGACATGCCTAAAATGGTTGTTGTTGGATTGTCTTGTGCCAATGGTTTAAATCGTTTAGATGAGTATAATCCATTCATCGCTTCTAAAGCCGTTTCCTTTGGGGAAACCCCTCGTTTAACCGGGGGAAAAGGCGATGCCTATCTGCATGACATCATCGATACGGTTTTACCCTATTTGAAAGAACACTACCCTGTGGATTTAAACAACATTACGATTGCTGGGTCATCGATGGGTGGACACATTTCCTTATACGCAACCTTAACCTATCCTAAAGTATTTAAGAACGCGTTATGTTTATCGAATGCGTTTTGGATTTCAGAAGACGCTATGGTAAACTATGTCCTTAACCTAAGGAAAAAACATAAAGGCTTGATTTATATGGATACTGGTGACAATGAATCCGATGATTTTGATTACCTCAAAGCCAATGATCGTGTCTTTGAAGCACTAAATCAAAAAGGCATTGAAGCGACCTATAGAATCATTCCTGGTGGTATTCATCATGAATCTGACTGGAATAAGCGTATCAAAGACATCATTTTGATGATTTAATAGAAAAAATCACCCACATATCAATGACGGTATGTGGGTGTTTTATTATGTTATTAAGTTACTTAGAAATAAGCTTTATGATTTCAATCATCACGTCAACAGCTTGTTCCATTTGTTGAATGCTTGCGAATTCAAAGCGGCCGTGGAAGTTAAACCCACCCGTACCTAAGTTTGGACAAGGTAAACCCATAAACGTCAATCTCGCACCATCGGTACCGCCACGAATCGCTTCACTGTGTGGCGTTAATCCAACATTCGTAATCGCTTGTTTCGCGAGTTCTACAGGTGACATATCGTGTTTCAATACCTCTAACATATTAAAATAGCTATCGGTTATTTTTAGGCTAACAGCTTCATAACCATATTTATCATTCATAAAGGCGACAATACGTTTGAAGTCGTCTTTTTGTTTATTAAATTTGATCATATCATGGTTACGAATGATGTAGGATAACTTCGCGAATTCAACTGACCCTTCTGTATTGCTTAAATGGTTGAAACCTTCATACCCTTCTGTAAAAGCAGGGTTATCAAATACAGGTAAAAGACTATGGAATTCAAATGCGAGGTGTTGAGCATTGATCATCTTCAATTTTGAAGAGCCTGGGTGAATGGATTTACCAACAAAAGAAACCCTCGCGGAAGCAGCGTTGAAGTTTTCATATTCAATCCCACCAATCAAAGACCCATCCGCGGTATAAGCGAATTTGGCTTTAAAGAAGTTTAAATCAAATAAATCTGCCCCACGGCCGATTTCTTCATCGGGTGTAAAACCGATATAGATATCCCCATGTTCAAATGGGTGTAAGGTCATGATTTCAACCATGGTCATGATTTCTGCGACACCAGCTTTATCATCCGCACCCAATAAGGTGTTGCCATCAGTGACGACTAAATCATCACCGACCACGTGTCTTAAGGCTGTGAATTTTTGAGGGTCCATAGATAAAGTCTCATTGAGTTGAATGACACCGCCATCGTAATTCTTAATGATGCGCGGGTTCACGTGTGCGCCTGGCGCGTCAGGCGAGGTGTCCATGTGTGCGATGAAACCAATCGGTGTGATGTGTTTTTGGCTGTTGGATGGAATTAAACCATATACATAACCGTGTTGATCCATATAAGCGTTCGAAACACCCAGTTCTAATAATTCTTTAACCAATAAGTTTCCTAAGTCCTTTTGTTTTAAAGTAGAAGGACAAGACTCTACTTCAGGGTCTGATTGTGTATCTATTTTGACATAAGTTAAAAAGCGATCTAATAAGTTCATGTTGATAACCTCCTTGTTTTATTATAATACAAATTTGGTTTTTTGACATACAAACACTAAAAACTCAAAAATGTTGAAGTTAAAATCATGGAAATCAATTTAATCAATTTAATCAATCTAAAAATCAATAAAATCAATATCAAAATTAAAAATATTGATTAAAAGTGTTGACAACATTGATTAAGGGTAGTATTATATGGATGTAGGTGATGAAAATGAATAAGAAAAAAGCACTAGCACTCGTGGAAAGAGGACAAATCTCTGTGGGTGCCTACTTAGATTTTAGAGAAAAAGCATTAAGCAAACCGTACAAATTTAAACCAGCGCGCGGATTTAGATTGGTATTTCTTAAAGGCAACCTCTTATTTCTAACACCGAAGATTCCGTTTTGGACATTCCGTTTCCTAGGTACATTCATCAAACGAATTCCAACCGGTGATCAAGTACAGTTCGAGTCATTCAATATCCATGACCTCATCCCGTTATTAAAAACGATTGGTAAGAACAATCGACTCATTGGGGTGGAATCCCCCAAAGAAAACTTCCTATTTGAAATATGGGGCGTTTAGAAAGGAATACACATGAGAGACATAACCAAAGCATTTGAACTCATAGGTGCAGACTTAGTCGTCACCGAAATTCAAAGTAAAAAGAAAGACATTACCGTCAGAGGTGAGTTCCAATTATCGAAGTTTGATTACCTCACCAAAGAACAACAATATTTCATCGAAGTCTTCATTAAAAACCAAGGGAACATCAAACAAATTGAAAAAGAACTTGGCATCTCATACCCAACCGTAAAAAAGAGCTTAGAAGAAGTTACTCAAGCATTAGGGTATAAAGTTGAAGACTCTAAAGACGATGAAAAACGCATGGAAATCTTCGAACGTATTCGCAGAGGCGAACTTACGATTGAAGAGGCAGAAGCACAACTCAAGAAACTTAAATAGGTAAGGCCATGGGACACATCAAATTATTTGATTTAGTGACCAGAGGGGAAATTACACCCAAAGAAGCCGTGAGTATCATTAAAAACAAGGAGACCAATTATGAACGACAAATTAAGAATATTAGAAATGCTTAAAGAAGGCATCATCTCTGTTGATGAAGCAGACAGATTATTAAAAGCACTTGAAAAAGACCCAGAAAATTCAAAAGTTGAAGTTTTAGTGCCTAAATACAAGACCGATCCAAAGAACTTGATGTTCAAAGTCAGAATCCTATCTTCCGATGGCGATAAGGTGAATATCAATATTCCAGTAAAATTTGCGAAAACTGCCCTAAAGAGTGGTAAAATTAATTTCAGTGGTAAGTCTGATGTGATGGAAAACATCGACATCGACGCCATCTTAGAAATGATCGAGGAAGGCGCTGTCGGCGACTTAGTCGATATCACATCCGCGGACGGTGACGTGGTTAAAATCTGCATCGAATAATTAAAGAAACTAGGTATAGCATATGATTTTTGGAAAACACATCAACAAGTACTATCTCAAGTACGCCATCCCGATGATTTTAGGTGTCATCGCCTTATTATATGTGGATTATGTGCAAGTCGAAATTCCAAGAATCTTTGCGGGTATCATCGATAAATTAAGAGAAAGCACATTAACAAACACAATCTTAAACGAGTCTGTCGAAAGACTCGTTTGGATTGTTTTAATTATGGTGGTTGGCCGTGTTTTATGGCGTGTATTTGTCTTTGGTTCTGCGAGATTCATCGAACATGATTTACGTATGAGCATGTTTTTACACGCTGAAGCCCTCGGTGTGGATTTTTATAAAGAACATAAAGTTGGTGGGTTGATGACCCACTTCATCAATGACCTTGAGGCCATCAGACAAGCGTTTGGTCCAGGGATTTTAATGTTGTTTGACTCACTATTCTTAGGTTCAATCGTCATCATTCGTATGACACAACTCTCTAGAGAAATGACGCTCATCGCTGTCATCCCACTCGCTTTAATGGGTGTGGTCGCGATGTTCATCATTAAGAAGATGAGACTGAAGTATAAACTCAGACAAGACTCGTTTGAACAGATGAGCGATTTCACACAAGAATCCTTTTCAGGTATGAATGTCATTCGTGCCTTTGTCAAAGAAGTGAAAGAAGCGCTCTTCTTCGCTGAAAAGAACGACGATTTTTATAAGAAGCACGTCGACTTTGTGAAAACCATGATTTTGATCAACATCGTCATCACCGTATTCATCAACTTGACGATTTTAACCATCATCGCTTATGGGGCATGGATCGCCATTACTTCTGATTTTACCCCAGGGATGTTAACCGAATATTTTACCTTATTTACTACGCTTATTTGGCCAGTCATGGCCTTATCACAGTTCGCATCCATCCGCAGCCAAGCGGTGGCGAGCTACAAACGTATTCAAACGTTTATGGATGCGAAAGTGACTGTCAAAGACGAGCAAAACGTAAAACCGTTTCAACCTTTAGAAGGTGCCATCACATTTAAACATTTGGATTTCAGTTATCCAGATGACCCAGAAAGAAAGATATTAAATGACATCTCAGTCACCATCGAAAAAGGTGAAATGGTCGGTGTCCTTGGACGTACCGGTAGTGGTAAGAGTACCTTCGTCGATTTATTATTAAGATTATATAATGTTAAGCCAGACGCGCTTTATTTGGATGACCATGACATCATGTCTTTATCTATCCATAATGTCAGAGATCAAATTGCTTATGTACCTCAAGATAACTTTTTATTCTCGGACACCATATTGAATAACATCGGTTTTTCTGAACCATCGATGCCGGAAGAAAAAGCCAGCTATTATGCAAGACTCGCCGATGTCCATGATAACATCATCGATTTTACCCATGGGTATCAAACCGAAATTGGTGAACGTGGGGTCACTTTATCTGGGGGTCAAAAACAACGCATCTCGATCGCTAGAGCACTGGCGAAAGACGCACCGATTTTGATTCTAGATGATTCTGTGTCCGCGGTAGATACCAAAACAGAAGAATCCATCATCAAGCATTTAGAAGAAATCAGACAAGGCAAAACTACCATAGTCATTGCGCATCGCATATCAACCATTAAAAAGATGGATAAGATTATTTTGTTAGACCAAGGTCATTTACTCGATGTGGGTTCACACGAAGAACTCCTCAAACGTAATGCACTGTATCAAGAGATGGTTAGAAAACAAGAATTAGAACACATGGTGGAGGGATAGTATGAAAGACTTTAAAGAAAATACAATCACCAAAACCGATTGGCAAATCGTCAAACGATTGGTTTCATACGCGAAGCCTTATCAAAAGAATTTCATCGTCGCTTCACTCTTGATGATCCTCGATGTTGCAGCATCATCGATAGGACCACTACTCATTGGTTATACCATTCAAATCATCGATAGCAATCAAAGCGTTTCGGATAAGATGTTCAACTTCTTATGGATATCGATTTTATTCTTAGGCATCGTGATTGGGGTTTCCTTCATCATTTATTATCAAAACTGGCTCTTACAAGAAGCGGGTCAAAAGATTGTCTACGGCATTCGTAAAAATGTATTCAACCATATCCATACCTTATCAAATGCACAAATCAATCAAATCCCTGTAGGTAAATTGGTTACGAGAGTGAATAACGATACCAATACCTTATCAGAAATGTATTCCTCTGTGATTGTCAATTTAATCCGAAACATCTTGATGATGTTGACCTACTTGATCATCATGTTTGTCATTGATTTTCAAGCCACACTCATCATGTGCTTGGTCTTCCCATTCGTGTTCGTTTCCACCGTAATCTTTAGAAAACTATCGCGAAACGCTTATCGAAAAGTAAGAAACAATGTCTCAAACGTCAATGCGTTCTTATCGGAAAACCTCTCGGGGATGAGACTCACCCAAATTTTCAATCAAGAAGAAAAGAAGAAAAAAGCCTTTACCCTTCAAAGCAAGAAACTCAGAAATTCCTATTTCAATGAATTGATGGTTTTCGCGATTTATCGCCCATTGATGTTCTTGTTCTCAATGGCCGCTACCATCACGGTTTTATACTATTTTTCAACCTCCATCATCGATATGACGCTTGCCGGGGCATCCACAGCAAGCATCATCCTAAGGGTCAGTTTACTTGTCATGATGTATCAATACGCTTCACAACTCTTTGAACCCGTTCAACAGCTCGCAGAACAGTTTAACGTCTTACAAAGCGCCATGGCATCTTCAGAAAAAATCTTTGACGTCTTGGATACCAAACCAGAGATTGAAGATGAAATTGATTCGATTGAACTTGAAAACTTTAAAGGTGAAATCGAGTTTAAAAACGTTTGGTTTAAGTATGTTGAAGATGAATGGGTTTTAAAAGATGTATCCTTTAAAGTCAATCCAAACGATACCGTCGCTTTTGTTGGCGCAACCGGTTCTGGTAAGACCACCATCATGAGTTTAATCGTGAGAAATTATGACATCCAACAAGGTGAAATCTTGATCGATGGCATACCGATTAAAAAGATCAAACGTTCGAGTTTAAGAGCCAACATCGGACAAATGCCACAAGATGTATTCTTGTTTACAGGCACCATTCAAAGCAACATCACGTTAAATGACGAAACGATTTCGAAAGAAAAAGTCATAGAAGCTTCTGAGTATGTCGGTGCGAATACATTCATTGAAAAACTCGATGGCACCTATGACCATATGGTAAGAGAACGTGGTAATAACTTCTCTACAGGCCAAAGACAATTACTCAGTTTCGCAAGAGCCTTGGTCTATGAACCAACGGTAATGATCCTCGATGAAGCAACCGCGAACATCGACTCAGAAACAGAAGCTTTGATTCAAACCTCCTTAGAAAAGATGATGAAATTATCCACGATGTTGGTGGTTGCACATAGATTATCCACCATCCAACACGCCGATAAGATTGTTGTCATGCAAAAGGGTGAAATCAAAGAAGCGGGTACACACCAAGCTTTATTAAAACAAAAAGGTTTGTATTATCATTTATACGAACTACAATATCAAAAGAAGTAATTGTTTATATAAGATAAAAGAATCTAAAGGATCTAATCCCCTTTAAGTAGACACGACAAATGATTAACGTTTGTAGAAGTTTACCTAGAGGGGATTTTTAGTACATCAAACAAAGCCAGATTTATATATATGATTATATGGTCACTTTATTTGATATCTACACATTAAGCATGCTATCTAGTTAATTTTTACACAAATTCATCTAGTATTAAATATTTATATATGATAGGATTAAAATAGATTGGAATAAAGTATTTTAATAAGTTGATGAAAAATGGGGTCAGCAAATATACAGAAAACTATAAAGACAGTAGCACTAATAGCATTTGCAGGGCCAGTAATCTCTTATTTCATCATACAATTCAATATACATAGCATTCATAACTTTTCACAAAAAAGAATAAATATAATGATTTTGGTAGTCGCATTGCTAAATGGTTTTTTAAATATTATGAGAATACAGTTATTAACTCAAGTCGAACTCCATATATTGACAAATCTAATATTTTCGTTATTAGCATATGTCATATATACTGGCGGTTTCTTAATATCAATTAAAGATGTAGTCTTTTTAACAGCTTAAACTGTACAAAGAAATGTCGATGTATTACCGTGGATACTTTGGGGAAATAATTCAAAAGATTCATCAACAATTTTTGATAGATTTTACTTATGGTTAAAAAACTTATAGAGGTGAACACATGAATAAAACACTGAAAGTGGTTTTATCAATAATACTAATAGGTTCTATTGGTTATTTAAGTATTGTAGGCTATCAACATTATGACTACAATCAAGGTTACTCACAAGCACTTATTAAAGCGATTAGAGATTTCGATGATGAAGCATTGAACAAATTACTTGAAAACCCTAAAAACATTGATTCAACACCTGACATAAGAATACTAATTCTTGATGGTAATAATCGAAATCCATTACAAGAAGCAGCTGCAATAGGAAACTATAACGCAGTAGTCGCTTTAGTAGAAACTGGAGCGAATGTCAATTTCATAAATCCAACTACTGATTTTACACCTTTATTGAATGCACTATATTCTAATAAACCAGACCAAATCCTTATAGCGAACTATCTAATAGACCACGGCGCAGATGTGCATTATTCAACAAACTCAAACGGTAATATAAGTGTATTCGAAGAGTCTATTAATTACTATGGCATAGACATGGAAGAAAGTTACTCATTATTTTTAAGATTAATCAGTCTTGGTTGTGATCCATATGTAAGAACTGAATTGGGAAACATCTTTTTGAAATCAGCATTAGAAAAGAATAAACTGGTTATGGTTTACTTGCTTGAAAATGAAATGTTTGATATCAATGGTGTGGGTTATAAAGGGTACTCAGCGCTAATGTTACTTTCTTTAAGAGATATTGATGAACTTACAATAGAAATGGTTAACATCTTGTTAACTTATGGTGCTGATAAAACACTAGTTAGTGAAGAAGGTTTGACAGCCTATGACTATGCATTGAAAACAGGTAATACTGAATTGATTGTACTATTAAGATTCGAATGAGAGTAGAGTTAGAAATTTTATAAGAAGATTAGAAAGCATCTTGTTTTTTTGGCTAAAAAACAAATGTAAATCTTGTTGAATAAGACACGCATAATTGTCATTCTTGGCTAAATTATGCGTGTTTTGAGTTATACTATAAAAAGGAGGGCATAACTATGTTAGATTTTAAAACACTGTCAATTGATGAACAAAAATTATATCTAGAAACACTTCATGGTTATGACCTGAAAGAACTATATGAATCTTTAGATGAAGATGCTCGAGAAACCTTATTCGATTTATTAGATGATACCCAAAAAGCGGATTTACTATCTTACCTCGATGTCGATGACGCAGCCCAAATTGTTGAAACCTTAGATGCTGAAGAAACCGCGGACATCTTAAATGAGATGGATCCCGATGACGCGATGGACATCATCAATGAACTCGAAGAAGAAACAACCCAAGAGTTCATGGATAAGCTTGAACCTGAACTCAAAGAAGACATCCTATCTCTAAGGTCTTATGAAGACTTTGAAACAGGTTCAATCATGAATACCGATTTCATCACACTCACGACCGATTTAGATGTCAAAGAAGCGATGAAAAAACTCATCACTGAAGCCCCTGAGGTTGAAACCATATCGACTTTATTTGTGGTGGATAAACACGATACCTTTTTAGGCATCGTACCCTTAAAGAAACTCATCAAAGCGAAATCGCCCTGTGATATCGAATCTCTATATGAACCAGCACGCTTTGTCTTAGATACCGATGACAAAGAAGAAACCGCGACCCTCATGCAAGAGGAGGGTCTCAATATATTACCGGTATTGGATGAAAACCACATCTTAAAAGGCATCGTTACGGTCGATGACGCCATCGATACCTATGAAGATGAAATGATTGAAGACTTCCAAAAAATGACAGCATTAAGGGAAGAACATACCGATTCTACTTTCTTTAGTGCATTGAAACGTTTACCATGGTTGGTGGTATTGTTATTATTGGCTTTACCCATCGCCA
This sequence comes from Bacillota bacterium, assembly GCA_023436805.1. Classification (GTDB taxonomy): domain Bacteria; phylum Bacillota_I; class Bacilli_A; order Acholeplasmatales; family UBA5453; genus Paracholeplasma. The sequence continues at coordinate 3,385 of JAEZHT010000076.1, read as the reverse complement.
ATCTAGCATTACAATTTGAAGGGGTCTTAAAAGACTATACCATCATCATCATTTTACAACCCCTCATCCTATCGATGATTGGGAATGCGGGGACACAGACCTTAACCTTTAGTTTGATTATGATTGCGGATAAGGAACCAGCAAATGTCGTGAAACGCAATATATTTTATGAAGTGTCATCTGCTGCTTTGTCTGGGGTATTGCTTTCAATCATTTCTTTTATCGTCACCATTTTATTCATTATCTTAAACCCAAGTTTATCTGAAGACCCGATCATTTTCGCAAGTATCGTTGGCTTAAGTGTATTGTTGTCTTTAATCATTGGAACATTCTTCTCAGCGATCATCCCGGTATTGATTAACAAAACCGGATTGGACCCAGCCAGTGCGTCTGGACCACTATTAACCACCGTGATCGATATCACGACCATCTTAACGTATTACGGGATCGCAACCCTCATGATTGAGGTGTTACTATGAAACTAAGAGAAGTCATGAATACCCACATCCTAACACTCCATCCAACGATGGATGTGAAGGATGCGATGAAAAAAGTTGTTAAACAATCCAATGACGATACATTGATTGATATCCTTTATGTCACCGATCAAGATCAATTGGTTGGGGTTGTGGATTTAAAAGACTTGATCATTGCGAGAAGCCCAATTACCGTTGAAGCAATCATGCGTAAAAACTATCATTTCGTCTTTGAAGATGAACCAGTTTCAAAGGCCATTGATACCGTTCAAAAGTATGACCGAAACATGATTCCAATCTTATCCAAAACCAAAACACTATTAGGTGTCATCACCGCGGAAATGGCTTTAGATTTACTCGCTGAAGAAACGTTAGAAGACTACCACAAACTCGCATCCTTAAATGAATACGATGTGCATTCAAAACCATTGATTAGAAGTAAAAAAAGATTACCTTGGTTATTGATATTGCTTGCTTTATCCCTCATCACGGCCTCGGTGTTATCATTCTTTGAAAACACCCTACAAACCGTCATCATCTTGGTTTTATTCCAACCCATGATTCTCGATTCAGCGGGTAACATTTCCACCCAGTCGCTCGCGAAAGCCATCCTCGTCATCAACGATGACCCGGATGCGGATATGAAGCCATTCATCATCAAAGAGTTACTCATTGGTTTGATGAATTCAACCTTCTTGGCATTGGTTGGGTTTACGTTCAGTTATCTATTCTTATGGGTATTCCAAAATCACAACGTAGATATTAAAGTCAGTTTCACCGTTGGACTTGCCTTATTTGTGGCTTTATTGGTCGGTGCAATCACAGGGGCATTTGTCCCAATGATTTTAAGAAAAATGAAGATTGACCCCTCGGTTGCGTCAGGACCATTCATGACCACACTCAATGACGTCATCTCTCTCACGATTTACTTTTCTCTCGCAACCCTCATTCTATTGTAAAAAAGGAGATTTCACATGAATCATTTAGAGGTATATTTAGCTTCAAGAAAACAAAAATTGGCGTATCAATACGCGTTATGGTTATTGTCTTGGGACCAAGAAACCGAAACACCCAACGATGCGATGCAATACCGAAGCGAACAAATCGAAGTGTTGTCAACATTGGCTTATGACGTAGAAATGGATTCAAAACGCATCGAAGCCATTGACTATTTAGCACTAAATCCAGCATCTTTAACCGAAGACCTAAAGGTTGAAATCAAACGCGTCAAGAAAGATTTAGACCAACTCAGAAAAATCCCTAAACAAGACTATATCGATTTCCAAGTGTTACTCTCACAAGCCGGACATGTATGGTCCAATGCGAAAAAGAACAACGATTTTGCATCTTATTTACCAACCCTTGAAAAAGTCATCAGCTATCAAAAGAAATTAGTCAAATACCTTTCAACCGATACAGTTAAAGGCTATGACGTGCTTCTAGATATGTACGAACCTGGCATGACTGTGGTGGACTATGACCATTTCTTCAACACGTTAAAAACCGATTTGGTACCTTTCGTTATGAAGGCTGCTAAAGTCAAACAATCGTTATCAAGAAAACTCACCAAAGGGCATTTTTCTAAGGCACAACAAATCGCGTTTAATACCTATTTACTGGATGTCTTTAAATACGATCAAAACAAAGGCGTTTTGAAACAAAGCGCGCACCCATTCACTTCAGGGGTCGCGAGTGTCGATACCCGTATCACCACCGCGTACCATGAAGACGATGTGAGAAGTGCGATTTTCTCTACCATCCATGAAATGGGACATGCAATTTATGAACAACAAGTGAAGCCAGAATACGATTATACCGAACTCAAAGGTGGCGTATCGATGGGGATACACGAATCACAATCCCGTTTCTATGAAAACATGATTGGTCGTAGTGAAGCTTTTTGGGATACCCATTATGACAAACTCGTTGAAACTTTCCCTAAAGCGCTTAAAGGGGTAAGCAAACAAGCATTCATCCAATACATCAACCAAGTCAAACGTGACTTCATCCGCGTTGAAGCCGATGAACTCACCTACAGTTTGCATGTGATGGTTCGTTATGAAATTGAAAAACAACTATTCAATGGTAAACTCCAAGCGAAAGACCTACCTAAAGTATGGAATAAGCTTTATAAGAAATATCTAGGGTTAACGCCGAAAACAGATACCGAAGGTGTCTTACAAGACATCCATTGGGCATTTGGTTCATTTGGATATTTCCCAACCTACGCGTTAGGTTCAGCGATTTCCGCTCAAATCTATCACCGTATGAATCAGGATTTCAACATTGAACAAGTCGTTAGAGACAATGAAATCGTTAAAATCAATGCGTGGCTCATGGAACACATCCATCAATATGGTAAATCCATTGAACCAAAAGCACTCATTTTAAAGGCTACCAATGAAGCATTCAACCCACAATATTACGTTCATTATTTGAAAGAGAAGTATTCAAAGATTTTAGGCATCGAGGCCTAGGAGGGCTTATGCAATCCCTACGAAAATTATACAAAATCGGACATGGTCCCTCATCGTCTCATACGATGGGACCAGGATTCGCAGCGGAATTTGTTAAAAACAAGCATCAAAACGCGACCCATTATGTCGTGACTTTATACAATTCCTTAGCCCTTACCGGTAAAGGTCATTTAACCGACGCCATCATTGAACAAACCTTAAAACCTAAACCGGTCACGTTTAAGTTCAATGTCGATGTTAAACACCACCCAAACTATTTTGTGTTTGAAGTTTTTGAAAATGATACCTTATTGGATACCATTTCTGTCCGCTCAATTGGTGGGGGAGACATCTTATTTGATAAAGAAGAAAACCACATTGAAATGGTTTATCCACACCAATCTTTCGATGAAATCAAAGCCTATTGTTTAGCCAATAACATCCATTTATACC
>JAEZHT010000080.1 GCA_023436805.1 Bacillota bacterium | reverse complement strand
GAAGACGGGAGAGATATAGCTCGATGAACGTCTACCAACCGGAATGATCACGGTGGTAAAGCTATAAGCGATGGACGCATTTACTCATAAATACATGCCTGTCGCGACGCGATAGGCATTTTTGTTTCTTAAGGAGATTATCATGATTGAACTCAAACACATATCTAAATCCTATCCCCATAAAAAAACGACATTCCACGCGTTGGATGAGGTGAATTTAACCATCCAAGCCGGTGAAATTGTTGGCATCTTGGGTTACAGTGGTGCCGGTAAGAGCACGTTGGTACGTATCATCAATGGCTTAATCGAACCAACAGACGGCATCGTCAGCATCGATGGCGTCGCCATAGACATGCATAAGCAAAAGGCGATTGATCGAATGCGTCACACCATCGGCATGATTTTTCAACATTTCAATTTGATTCATTCGATGACCGTGTATGAAAATATAAAATTACCATTAGATATCGCGAAATACCCAGGTAACAAAGATGAACGCATTTTAGAGTTGTTATCTTTGGTCGGATTATCGGATAAAAAAGAGATGTATCCCAAATCGTTGTCCGGTGGTGAACGTCAAAGGGTAGGTATCGCTAGAGCACTGGCTAACCACCCGAAAGTATTGCTTTGTGACGAAGCAACTTCTGCTTTGGATCAAAAAACAGCGACCGATATTTTAGATTTACTCAAACATATTCATGACAAAACAGGTGTCACCATCGTCTTCATTACCCACCAAATTGAAGTGGTCAAAGCGTTGTGTGACCGTGTGGTGGTGATGGATTTGGGTCATATCGTTGAGGATACTAAAATCAAAGATTTATTCATCCACCCTCAATCGATGGTTGCGAAATCCTTGTTACAAACCTTCAAATATGAAACCAATGAATCGATGGTTTACGAATTGGTTTATAACCATAAGAATAGCGACGATACAATTCTTTCCGATTGTATCAAGCAATTCAACATCGATGTCAACATCAAATACGCTAAGACCTTAGAATTGAAATCTGAAACCATCGGTTTCTTATATGTTCAATTCTTTGGTAAACAAACCAATGAAGCCATCGCTTATTTGAAAGCACACAATGTGGAGGTGAACCTCTATGCTCAGTAGTCACAATTGGAACCAATTTTTGAAAGCATTGTACGAAACTTTGTTCTTAACGTTTGGTACCGGTGCATTTGTCTTAATCATTGGTCTAGTTCTAGGGTTCCTAATCTATATTCTAGACAATGATGCTATTGTAAAACCCAGTTTACAAAGAACCATCCTATATCGTATACTATCCACAGTAAACGACATTGCTCGTAGTATCCCGTTCATCATTTTACTCATCATGATGATCCCCTTAACCCGTGCATTGGTTGGCACGATGCTTGGCGCTAGAGGGGCACTACCAGCACTCATCGTATCGGCTTCTCCGTTTTTCGCCCGTGTAGTCAATAATGCCTTGAAGTCGGTCAGTGAAAATACACTTGAAGCGCTAAAATCGATGGGTGCTTCCAAATGGACCATCATTAAGATCGTATTTAAAGAAGCCTTAAGTCCACTCGTATCCGGATTCACCTTAACCTTGGTTACTTTGGTAGGCTTCATGTCCGCTGCTGCCGTCATCGGCGCGGGTGGACTTGCATTCCTTGCTTATGAAAATGGGAAGTTTGGCAACAATTACACCTTGATGTATCTAGCCATCTTCACCATTTTATTACTCGTATTCATCATCCAGATCACTGGAGATTATTTATCTAAAAAATTAAACCATCAATAAAAAAGGAGATTCTCATGAAAAAAATCATCACGTTACTTGTCGTATTATTGACAAGTTTCACCCTAGCAGCATGCAACAATTCAGAAAAAACCATCAAGGTCATCGCAACATCGATCCCACACGCAGAAATCTTAGAGTTTGCGCGACCATTATTAAAAGAACGCGGCTATAACTTAGAAATCATCACCACATCCGATTATTATTTTCCTAACCCAGCGGTCGCTGCTGGGGATGCAGATGCGAACTTCTTCCAACATGTCCCATTCTTAAATAAATACAACACCGAAAATCCGAACAAAACATTGGTGATTGCTTCTTATGTTCACATTGAACCGATTGGTTTATACGCCAACACCATCACGTCATTATCAAATATCCCAGATGGCGCGACGGTATTACTGTCTAATTCGACCTCAGACCATGGTAGAGCATTGAACTTACTCGCTCAAGCTGGCTTGATTGGGTTGTCAGAAAGCTTCGACATCCTCGCATCATCCATCAACTTTAGTGAAGTTATTGTTTCTAATCCAAAGAATTTGGTCATCCGTGCGAATGTCGCACCAGACTTCTTGATTTCAGCCTATAACGCTAAAGAAGCGGATTTATACATCATCAACTCCAACTATGCATTAGAAGGCAATTTAAACCCACTTGAAGATTCGATTTTCATTGAATCTACAGGCAATAACCCTTATGTCAATGTACTAGCAGTCAAATCTTCATTGTTAGAATCCGCGAAAATCAAAGCACTTGCTGAAATTTTAAACAGCCAAGCGGTTAAAGACTTCATCACACAAACGTATGGTGGGTCTGTCATTCCAGCTTAATAAATCAAAAAAAGGAACTTTTGAGGGTTCCTTTTTTCTTGGATTAAACTATTTTAAGAAAGAGAAAACTTTTTCGCCGAAGAATTCTAAGACAACGGATAATAACGCGAATACGATTTGTAGATAAACGCCTAAACCTAAGCTCATGGTCACAAAACCAGCACCGATCGCACCTTCTAATGCAGCCGATTTGTCAATGAATACTTGATAATAAACATATAAGACAACACCTAAACCCACAACCACAGCAGCGAGGTGAACATATCTGCTGAGTGATTCTTTATAGAAGAATACAACCACAGCAGCGACGCTAACCAATAATGCCAATACCACCAATAGTAATGGTGAATCTGAAGAACTACCTAAGCGGGTTGCGAAATCTTGAACGTTCCATAGCGAATCGCTATAGTCAGCCCCCATAGCCTTACCTACTACGAAAGGTAAAAAGTAACCTAACGCAAATAAGCCTAGTAAAACGGATTTTGAAACTTTGAGTAACAGTGATTTATTCATATCTTTAAAAGATCCCCCTTTCACGTTAACTCCCTGTCCAATTAGACAGACCACGCTCATTGTAACACATTTATTTAGAACTTCAAAGCATTTGTTGACAGTTTATTTTGAATTTCGAACTATTTGATTTTCAAACTGTTTTTAAAGCGCATTTTGAAGCCATATTCTACTTTTCTTAATTATTTATAACAAAAAGAAAAACCCTGTCGGGTTCTTCTATTTGGATAGGTTTATTAAGTCTAATGTGAGTAATTTAAGGTCTTCAAGGTATCCATGTGAAGTTGGGTATTGAAAGACTTTTTCAACCGTTTCTTTGAGTTTTTTCGGTTGTTTTGGTAAGGTCAGTGCTTTTTCTAACATCCGCTTTTCACCTGGGTGATTGATATGGTTAATTGCGAACAACGTATCGAAGAATAAACTGAAATATTCGGTTAAACGGTGATTGATCGCGACGATGTCACCCCGTTTGACTGCTTTTTCGATTTGATCTAAATAGTTCGGTTGAGTCCCATATAACAGCGGTATATTTTGTTGGATGACTTGTTGATAAAGGGCTGTTTTATCTTTAAATCGATAGGTATCTTGTAAAAGCTTATACGACCCTTTTGGGTCATAAATGATTTTCGTGGTCAGTAAATTATCCAAGAAACAGGTGCTGTAACCACGGTTGACCTGACCTTCAAATAACCGAACCATCATCGACCTAAAATCATCTAAGTTTCGGTAAATGAATTCAATACCAATCCCATTGTTTAGGATGCCATCATCTTCTGTTTCAAAGAACTGGTGGTTGTATTCCATGAGGCTCACAGCAGGTCCAATGGTTTTTTTTCGAATTTCTACATCAATCGGTTTGGTCGTATAGACATAAATATCGTAATCCGACAAATCATCGCCTTGTTGTTTACCTCTAGACCCACCCAAGACAATCGCTTCTACTTCAGGGATGGTTTTGAACCTTTCGAATAAAGGTCTAATCTCATCGTCACCTAAATGAAATTGGATGGATTGGATTGCCCAAGCATAATGACCACCCATACATTCATGGACAAACTCACCTAAGTTAGAAGGTGCGGTAAACGGGTATACGTTTGGGTCATTCAATAAAGCATCTGATAGGGTTTGAACCCAGGATAATATTGTCTGGTGTGTTTGTTCAATCATCGATAATACCGTGGATAGATCAAACGCCTCGGCTTCTTTTTTGATGGTATAGTTCAACTGCTCAAGTGTTTTCCAGGTAAAGCCTGGTCTCAATTCGAATGGACTTTTTGGGTTTTTTTTAACCAATTCTAACAAGATGATATGCCAACCATACAAATGATATAAGACATCACGACAGTTTTCATCTCTACCTGTATACAAAAATGGTTTGTTTTGATTTGTTTCCACCAGATGAATCAATGTTTGATATTGTTTTTTCGCATCGATAACGATGTCATTAATGGTATATACGTGGTTCATACGCGTCGTTTCGAATCCTTTTCTTTATACATCATCTTATCGGCTTGACGGACCAAATCTTCTAGGTATAAGCCATCTTTTGGATAGATGGAGAATCCGATGGATGCGCCAATATCGATTGGTTTATCATTAATCGCTTTCATGTTTGTAATCTCATTTCTGGTTTTAATCATGAATTTAATGATCTCGGTTTCTTGACTCATATTCTTTAAGAGAATGATGAATTCATCGCCACCAAGTCGTGCCACAAAGTGGTCTTTGAATATGAGTGATAAACGTTTGGAAATGTGAACCAAAAGATCGTCACCAACATTGTGTCCATACGTGTCGTTGACTGCTTTAAAGCGGTCTAAGTCGATTAGAATCAATGAGAATGGTTTCAATTCTTTGGTATAGATTTCTTTAAGTTCTTGGAAGTAATGCTCGAGTTCGTGTCTATTGAGTAACCCCGTGAGAGCGTCATGGGTGGCGATATAAATGAGTTCTCTTTTCGCTCTGCCCAATAAAGTGGTATCCGAGGCCGTGGACAATACGAAATCATCACCAAACATACGGATGACACGACACGAATAAATGGTTTCAACCGGTTCTCCATTCATCTTATAAAATGTCATTTCTTGGTGTTCAATGTTTTCTCTGTTTTCAATCCGCTTTAACAAGGCCAATCTTCTGGTATTATCGGGACCCCAAATCTTGATTTGACCTGTGGTTTTACCAATCACTTGATCTCTGGTAAATTCAAAGGTCTCTAAGAAGGCTTGATTTACATCGTAAATTTCACCGGAGGATAATCTTGAAATGATCATGATGATTGGCGAGTTTTCAAAGGCACTCTTAAACTTCGCTTCCTCGACATCGACTTCATCGAGTGCCCGTTTATTGACAAGAATGATGAATGCGAGTGGTAAAATGATGGCGAAGACGGTCACGAAAATATTCGAGAGCACATCCCTTGGGTGATTCGCAAAAATATCTTCATGGTGGGTTGGATCAATGATGGCATAAATAATACGAATGACATTACCAATCATGAATAGAATGAGGACAAATTCGAATGAGCGTGTAATACGTTTGAAATAGGCCGATAAATCAAAGTGAATATAGATAAACATACTACCAAAGGTGAATAGGCCCAATAAGCCAATCAAACCATTTCTCGCATTGAGGTTGGGTTCAATATAAGTGAAATAACTGAATAAGGCAACATAAAATAATCCAAAGAGTATGTGGTAAAACGTCTTGTAACGCAGTAAGAAGAATCGAACCAACCCGTATACATTGATTTGAAATGCCACCATGATGATGATATTCGCCAACCAAATCGAAAAGAAGTCTGGGATGGATCCCCTAAACATGATGAGCAGGTTACCGATAAATACCAAAATAATGGAAATCATCCATTGGAAAAGGCCTTTATAACGGTTTGCGTTGTTTTGCCAAAGCAGAGCGATGGCGAAGATATTGATAACATAAATGATCATATTCGCTAGAAATAGTGTTCTTACGTCAAAGGTCATTGGAATCCCTCCAATTCTACTTATATTATAACCTATATAGTATCTCATTATAGAAAAAAAACTACCAAATGGTAGTATTTTACTTTCGAATGGTCTTGAGTGCTGTGCCCCAAAGGACCACTTGATCCAACAATGCATCTAAATTGGTTTGATGTAAGGCTTGGGGTTTAAAGGTTTGTCCATCAAAATCGGTAAATAGCGACAATAAGACATGACTTCTCACGTCAGCGACCATCAATTCACCTAAAATGCCTCTTAAATGTTCTGCTGCTCTTGCCCCACCGACAGACCCATAAGATACGATGCCAGCAGACTTGTTGTGCCACTCATCTCTTGCCCAGTCGAGTGCATTTTTCAATGCCCCTGTGATAGAGTGGTTGTATTCTGCAACCACAAAGATGAACCCATCCATTTGTTTCAGTTTGTTTTGAAATGCTACCACACCATCGTTAAAGCCTTCGCCTAAAAATGGTAACTGGTAGTCTTTGATGTCGATGACTTCAAAGTTCGCTTGTCCTTTTTGATTGGCGTAATCAAGTATCCAAGTCGCAACTTGTGGGGAAACCCTACCTTCTCTGGTTGAACCTGTGATGATGCCGATGTTTAATTTATTCATATGATAAAATCCTCCGTATGAGTTGATTGTATCATGC
>JAEZHT010000071.1 GCA_023436805.1 Bacillota bacterium | reverse complement strand
TTCAGGCTGTAGACAAAGTATCTCATTTTGAGGTACTTTTTTTGTCGTTTTAAGTCATTTTATTTATTTTTTTGATATTTCATGAATTTTACTATATATAAATATATAGTAAAGTGATATTATAAGGGTGAAAGGCTTTATTGAGAATATACTCAAAGGTATGATCATGTTAACTAGAAACCAAAAAGACAATAGAACTAATGTCATGATTATCGATATGGAACGACTCGTACCCAAAGATCACTTGTTACGTAAGGTAGAAAAAACGATTAATTTTGATTTTATTTACGACGCTGTTAAAAAGCTATATGCAGATGATATAGGTAGACCATCCATAGACCCAGTCGTTCTTTTTAAAATTGTTTTTATCCAATTACTGTTTAACATCCGTTCGATGAGACGTACGATTGAAGAGATTGAAGTCAACGCTGCTTATCGTTGGTTTTTAGGATTTGACTTTAATGATGACATTCCTCATTTTTCTACTTTTGGAAAAAATTATGTCAGACGCTTTGAGGGTTCACAGGTATTTGAAGAAATATTTAACACCATCCTCTTTCTCGCACTGAAGCGAAAATTGATTAATACAGAAAACATTTTTGTGGATTCTACGCACATTAAAGCCTACGCTAACAAAAGACAAGTGAATGACATCTATGTCAATGAATCGACACACAAGTATATGGAAATACTTCATAACGAAATCAATGAAATTAGACGAAGCGAGGGTAAGCCTGAAATCGACTTCAATCGTACAGTCAAAGTAACCAAGAGTTTAACAGATCCAGACTGTGGGATGTTCAATAAAGGCGAAAAAGAGCGTCAATTAGCCTATAGTGACCAAGTCATCTGTGATGAAAACGGCTGGGTATTGAGCTCACAAGTCTTTCCTGCGAACCAACATGATGGGGTAACTGCGCTAGACACAGCGGTTGATTATTTGGATAATCATCCAGAAGTCAAAGTCATCGTGATGGATTCAGGTTATCAAAATCCTGTTCTACTAAATGAAATATTCAAGCGTAATGTAATCCCCGTACTTCCGTATAGAAGACCCTTAGGGCGTTCAGCTACCTTAACTGAAAATGGTGAGCCTTTTATCAACAAAAGTAAATTCAACTACATTGATGAACACGACTATTATGTTTGTCCAAATATGAAGATTTTATCCTATAGAGGTACGAATAGGGAAGGCTATCGAGAATATCGATCCTCCTCAAAGGACTGTAAGGATTGTCCGTTTAAAGGTCAATGTACAAAACAAAAATATAGATTGATTACACGACATCAATACGAATCACAGAATACTCAAGTCCGTGAAATTAGGTTATCTGATCTGGGAAAAGAAGTCTATCCAAAACGAAAGACCTCAATTGAACGGGTATTTGGCATATCCAAAATGAATCACTGTCTCGGTTTTACCTTTCTTAGGGGACGTAGTAAAAATGAGGATCGAAGCCTCATGATTTTTAGTATGTACAATTTGAAGAAATTAGCCACTCTAATTGGCTAAGATTCTTCTGAACCATTTCAATATTGAGCTTTTTAAGCTCTTTTTTCATTTTAAAGCTGTTTAAAACAAAAAAAGGACCACATCTTCGAGTTAACGAATGATTGAAAGTCCTTTTGTCTACAGCCTGAAGCGGTTGCCCGCTTTAATTATTGCTTATGGGTTTTGGTAACCCTTCTTTAATTAATGATTTGCTGAATAATGGAACGATGGCGATGATTCCCATCCCAACCCCACTTGAAAGTATGATATGTGAAATATCAAACACATCCGATAGTGGTCCAAAAACCAACATCCCCAAAGGCAAACTGATGGTGTTGATCAGTCCAAATACAGAAAATACACGTCCAATGTACTGTGGGTCAACCTTCTCTTGAATGAGTCCAACCATGAGTGGGTTACTTAAAGATATGAAGAACCCGACCACACCCCAAAACCCAAGATAAATGGCGAAATTGAATGGTAAACCTAACCCAATTGTACCCAGACCGATGGCGATATAACATAAGAAAAATGTTACCAAACGATTCTTAAATCCACCCCAGGCGGTGATCACAATCGAACCCAATAACATCCCTGTTCCGAAAATCGCTTCTAACGTGGATAATCGCCAAGCTTCGGCCCCAAACACACGTGCAACTTGCAGGTAGGATAAGAACGACGGTGCCGCAACCATAATCATAAATAGGAATGAAAATAACAAAATATTGAAAATGAGTTTGTGGGTTAACGTGTAATGTATGCCCCGTTTAATGTCTTCAAAATAATCAATCGATGATTGTTCTAATTCTGCTTTATGTTTTGGTAGTTTGACATAAAAAACCAATATAGCAACGGCCATCGCAGCGGTAATCACATCAATAAATAAGATGAGTTCCAATTCAAAATAAGCCAATAACAACCCTGCGAGCAGTGGCATCAAAATCATCGAAGACGATTGAATGCCTTGAGCAATCCCTTGCACTTTCACGAGGTTTACTTCAGGCACAATTTGTGGATAAACTGCAGCTACTGCAGGTTGATGGACACTTTGGCCAAACGATCTGACCACAGTAACCACGAACAAAATCCATATTTCACGAATACCTATTAAGAACAAAATAGCGATGATCAGTGTCACCAAAGCAATCCCGATATCCGCTGTGATCATCAACATTTTTCGATTCAATCTATCTGCCCATACCCCTGCAAATGGTGATATCAACAACGATGGAATAAATGAACACATAACCATGATGGTCATCATCAAACCCGATTGTGTTTCCAATGTGATGTACCACATGATGGCGTACATGACAAGCATCGAACCCAATAAAGAAACCGTTTGGCTGACCATAAATATGCCAACTGATTTTTTCCAATCCATACAAACCACTTCCTAACATAAACTTGGTATTATGATAACATTGCTTAGGAATAATTACGAATGATTTGTGTTTTAATTGCCCAAAATATAGCTAAAATTATAAATAAAAAACCAAAACCATTTCGGTTTTGGCTATTTATGGATCATTTACTAGACAAGATCTTTCTGTGCATCGCTTCAATCAAGTTTCTTCTTTTGCCTGTGAAATAGATTTTGTAATGATGATGCCCTGAGTGAATTTGAAATTGGTTGTTGAGGTTTAAGAACCCTTTCTTAATTTCCAATTTATCGATTTCATCAAAATTGAATCTAAATCGTTCTTTGGTGGGTTTATTACCCAAAAGGTTCGTATCGAATCCAACCAATTGATTTTGATAAATACCAATGAAACCATCGCTACCTGCACCACGGGTTTGTCCTAAAGCAATCGATGTCACTTTATACGTGGTCGAATAGGATATCAATATTTTGGCTAACAATTCTTCATTGTCTGTGAGTTTTAACTCTTTGGAAAGTTTGATCAATTCATCTTTATTCATGGGTAGGTCCTTCTGCTTTCTCTGTTGGTTCTTCCGTTGGTGTTTCTTCAGTTTGTTGTTGAATATCTACCGATTTTGGTATATACGACTTGTTTGGCTTTTCTGTCTGGACTTCCACAGGTTCAGATTCAACCATTGCATTGGTACTCACTTTTTCAGGTACAACTTTGTGGATAAGATTGACCAGATGTTTTTGTCCAAACACTAAAAACCAAAATGCAAACAACAATATAAATTCCAATACTTTTCCAAAACCATTAGACGCACTCGCCAATCCAACTTTGTGGAATAACAACGAGTAGAAAAAGATGAAAGTGGCGAGTATGGCTTGGCCTAAAAAGACCGAATTTTTCTTTTTTCATCATTCACGATGGCAAAATAGACAAAGCCTAAAATTGAAATGAAGAAAATAAATGTATAGGAACCGCCCCCACTTCTATAAGTGGTGGGTAGTTCACATACGCATTATTTTACGTTTTTTCAATACCTAGATTATGGATAGTAAAAACCTGCAACTTTTACATTGCAGGTTTCATAATTATTCCGGTATTTCTGTGAAATATGGGTATAAGAATACGGTATTCGAAGGAATTTCAACATAAAGATTGCCGTAAGTATCTACCCAACCTTGGAATTCAAATCCAGGTTTAGGGATAATTTCTGCCAATTCAAATGTTGTACCATAACTGTAAGCTTCAATGATTAGATTTGCACCTACAGATTCAACCCACGGGGTACCACCGGTTTGAATATAGGACATGGACGCGAGTTGTGCGTACATAACCCATTCAACCGTTAGATATCTCACCACGACATCGCCCATTTCAAGTGTGAATTCATCGAGTGGGTTGGTCAATACATTGGTTGACATATTGACTTCAATCGAACGACCAAGTGATGTGAAGAATTTATAGCCATACTCCCATGTGAGCAACTGTTCGTTTTCTAACAATACGCTGGTATCATACTCAAATACAGTCGTGTTGTAGCCAATCAATCGATCTTCGGATGTGAAGAATGCCATCGTATCCCAAGCAACGATGAATGCATTGAGTAATAGTTCACCTGGATTTAATATTAAATCGACTACTGGTGTTATGGTGAACTCAATACTATCAAATACGTAAATACGGCCTTCTTCAGTATACAAATACAATTGTCCATAAGTTTGGTAGTTGATCTTTGTATAGAACACAGTATCGCCATTTAATGAAGTAGATAAATCTGTGATGGTTGCAGGTTGACCGTTTTCTATCATTTCAACAATGAATGCACCATCGGTAGTAATCATAAACAATTGTTTTGAATCATAAAGCACTTGTTCAACGTAAATGACATCTAATGTCAAACTGGTGGTGGCTGCATAAACAGACTCTTCATAATAATCGAAGTATTTGATTTCACCATCGGACATAAAGAAGTACACACCTGAATTTGCAGTATAGATATCTTGAATGCTTTGACCCAATTGAATATTGAGAATCGGGGTAATGTCTTTTACAACGGATTGTGTGTCGCCACTTGATAACCAATAACCCCAAGCAAATACTCTACCAGTGGAAGATAACGCCACTTTGTAAGAATATAAACCTTCAATAGCAATAATCTCTTCACCCAGATCCAAGTTAAATAACGATGTGATATCGAGTGGTATATTTACAAATTGGATGTGGTCTAAACCAAGGCCTAATGCCCCTTGGTAATTGTCGCCCCAAGCGAATACTCGACCATCAAATGTGGTTGCAAACACTTGATTGCCAATCGAATATACTTGATCGAATGCGATTTCTTCCATGTCATGATAGTAATAAATATCGATTGTCATGGCATCCAATGCCACGTAGAATGTGGTTGGACCTGTCAATTGATCATCTGGATTATACGGTATCAACATCGTATCATCCATATAAATAGCGATGATTTCATAACCTGCAGGTAACACCCATTCGATATCCCCTAAATTGGTTAATGCGGATACTTGGAATACGCTGTTATCCATGCCTTCAAATACCAAAGTAACCTCATATTGGTTTTGCATAAAGTTGGCAAAAAGGGTGACATCTTTATTGAGTGGTGTTGTAAAATCGTATTCATTGTAGCCTTCAATGTCATCATAGTAATACCAACCTGTAAAGAATTGATGATCACGTGTTGGGTCCTCAGGTACATTTACTGGAACTTCATCCATTGGGAATGCGATCACCGTTGGTGGGTTACCGTCGTATAATTCAATGGTAATGAAGTAATGTGTATAAATGTATGATGCGTATAAAGACATATCTGCAGTGATGTGTTCACTAGAAAGCGGGATGGTTAATGCTTCATCCATAAACCAACCATTGAATGCTTGATATAGTGGTGAATCTGGTTGATAGGTATCTGGTTCAAATAGATGTTGTGGGATTTCCAAGGTATGGATGATGCCCAATGTTTGAACCGTATGATTCACTAAAGCAATACCTTCTTGTCTATATTCAACGGCTGCGAATCTTTGATTGGAAACGAAATAAATATCCCAACCAACCATTCTGAATTCGATGAACGTTTCGCCTGGTAACAGTAGCGATGCCAAATCGATATCGATGGCTTGAATCGTTTGTTCTCCTTCACTTTCATCCACCATGACCAACAACATACGGCCTAAGGATGTTTCAATGAAGTATGGGTCATGGACATTGACAACGAATTCACTTTCCGGCAAGCCTAAATCTGGCGTGATGTCTACATAAGTCACTGCATTAGGCATTTCGGTTTCTTCATCCATTTGATATTCTGGGACGAGGATACGGTTTAGACTGGTGAATAAGCCACCACCCGCAAACGGTTTAACAACAAACTCATTTTCTAATAAGACGATGTCGAGTGGAACTTGTAACATCATCAAAGGCATTTGCTCATCGCCAGTAAACATCGCGTATGTATACAATGTTTCTGTCACGATATGGATGGCGAAATCTTGTGAGAATACGACTAAAATGTCTTCTTCTGGTAAATTCAATGTTGTGGTAATATCGACAAACGATAATGTATCGAATGGATCAAATAGATAGATCGATGTTTCTGTCGTAAAGGCCAATACCCCTGGAATTTCCGTTAATCCAAATGGTAATGTCCAACTGAGTTGTTCATTGAGAGGGATATTTGGTGTGATTTCAGAAATGATGTTATTCACATATAAATACATGTCTGAAGCGGTAGTAAAAATGAATCCCTTGCCCAATGGTGTGACACTTGTAATGACTAAGACTTCTGGTTCAACCAATGTAGCTACATCGATTGGTTCGTTGGTAAATATTTCCATACCATCGTCGCTGATGAAGCCCCAAACGAACAATCTACCATACGCAGAACGTGCTGTAGCTTGACGATCTACCAAGGTGATTTCAACGATATAATCGCCTTCGACTAAATCAAAACTACTGGTAATGTTGATCCATGAATGAACATCGACATAGTCGCCATTACCGAGTAAGCCAAACTCACCACCACCACGGGTAAATACTTGACCCTCAGTGAGTGCAATGAATGTTTCTGGCCAGGTGTTTGAACGCTTCAAATCTTCGGTAGCAAGCTCAATTTCACCGTAATATTCGATATTTAGAATGAGTGAGAATCTCGCGAATAAATCCATATCCCCTATGGATCCTAGTGGGATGGCGGTCACTAAGTTGCCTTCAACTTCTGCATCAAACCAACCTACAAATGCATACCCTTCTTTGGTTGGGTTCAACAATGTAATGGTACTGGTTTCGATGGTGTAGGTTGCTGGATTGGTACCAACCAATACCCCACCATCCAATTGATATTCAAGTGTGTAGATAATAGCTTCATAGCGTGCATAGAAAGTCTT
>JAEZHT010000038.1 GCA_023436805.1 Bacillota bacterium | reverse complement strand
TGAAGGTCAATGTGAGCAGGATCATCGATAGCGCTGTAATATAAAGTTTCTTAATCATAGGCTTATGCCGCCGCGTTTCTGATGCCGAACTTCATATCAATTTTGATGCTACCGCGTTCCATGTTCGGTTCTGTATCATACCCTTCAATCCACATGAATACAGTAAATTTTAATACCTTTTGAGTTTGTACCTTCTCGATGGTCTCACTGATGATTGGGTCTCTGGTGTAGTTATCACTCAGAAAGTTTTTTCCTTCAGGCATCTCAATCGGATAGTTCTTTGGTGTCGTATCTGGCTTCATATACATTTGCTGTGTGTAACCAAACGGTTCTGAACCCACTTGTTCAACGAGAATCATGATTCGGATGTATTCATCTAGACTCTTCGTTACTTCCACGATGTTGACCTCGTAAGTCAAGTTGATCATTTCTAATCCGTTGTTTCGCACATAGAATGAATAGGCTAGATAATCGGCATCATCGTCTTCATAAAGACCAACACTACCTTGTGCTTCTGCGATTTTTAAATAACTGTAGGTTGCTTCATCGGTATTTTCTTTTGGATCGACGTACAATCGAGAGGTTGCGCTATTTTCACCAAATAATGGATCTAAGGATAACTGAATCCCTTTCGCAACTGCCTCTTCGTTCATCGATATGACGAATGAACCGGTGGATAACCCGTAAAATGTGACAACCCCGAATCCGAGTGAAAGTAGACCCGATATGATAACGCCTAGCGTTAAGAATCTAGCCGTCATTGTGGTTGTCTTCTTGATCCCAAGAACGGTTGAAAGTCTCATATCTCACACCCCTTGTTCGTAAACAACTGTTTTTTTATAACAAAAAGCCAGCTGTCACGAAAAATGACAACTGGCTACCATTTATATAGGCCCTATAGCTTTGCGTCACTAGATTTCTCTAGTTTTGCCTTTAACATTAGTTTGAATTTTACTACACCTATAATATACACCCGATAAAAAAGAATGTCAACAGTTTTGAAATATTTTTTTATAATTGGATGAGTTTAGATAAATCGGCTTCTTTATAGTATGTTTTCAAATTCTCAAATGACATCGGACGGGCAAAATAGAATCCCTGAACTATATGGATATTGTAGCCAGCAATGGTTTGTAACATCTGTTCGTTTTCAATGCCTTCTGAAATGATCGTTTTTTGATTCTTCTCAGCAAATTCAACGAGTAACGTTACGAATCTGGATTTAACATAAGAATGCTCTTCATTTAAGAATTCTTTCGAGAGCTTGATGGTATCAAGTGGCATCGATTCTAGTTTTGCTAACGTCGCGTAGTCTAGTCCAAAGCCATCGACAGCGAACTGGAAGCCCAAGGCTTTGAGTTGAGTGATATTTTGTAAGACAACATTGTGACGATCGAATAACGCAAATTCAACGATTTCTAGGATGATGTTTTCTGCATTCATCTTATATTTCTTGAGAACCCTTTGGAAGTCCACAGCCAAAGCTTCATTCATCAACTGTTTAGGGCTGATGTTAAATGTAAACTTGATGTTGGCTTTCGGGAAGCTTTGTTTGAATTCATAATAACTCTTGATCAAAGATTCCAATCCCCATAGACCAACCCAGTAAATATCCCCGGATTGTTCCATGATGTTAATAAACTTAAATGGTGACAATAGCCCGTGTTCTGGGTGGTTCCATCTTAAGAGGGCTTCAACCCCATAAACTTCTTTCGTTTGGATATCCACAATCGGATGATAATATAGTAAGAATTCTTTTTTCGCAATCGCATTTTTAATTTGATAATAGTAATCCAAAAATTCACTTTCGGTTTCACTCATGTCTTCACTGTATAGACGGATGGCGTTACCACCAGTCTTCTTAACGGTGTAGTTGGCGAGCTTCAATGAGTTTAATAAAGATTTCGTATTTTCACCATGCATTGGGTAATACGCGATCGAAATCGATGATGTTAAGTTGACATCGGTAGAACCGAAGAGTGTGATGGTTTCATTGACTTGTTCTTGAATTTTTCTTGAAAACTCCACGGCATCCGATTGGTCAAATTCCATCGGCATGAAAATGACGAATATATCGTTTTCGAATCGAGCGGCCTTGACTTCTTTAGGCAAGACGCCACGGATGCGTTTCGTCAGCTTTTCAATCATTTTATTGGCTTCTTTTTCACCAAAGGCTTGAATGATTTCAGAAAAACGGTCGATATCGATGTAAACCAGTGAAAACATATTGTCTTTACCGATTTTTGAGATGTAGTTGGTAATCATGCTGTTCATGGCTGATCGGGAAATGATCCCTTCGACTAAAATGGATTTTTCTTCTTTCCATTTTTGTTCTGCAAATTTCCAATTCACATAAAGGAAATACGAAGCGACCCCTGTCGCAATCATCAAGAACAACATCAATATGACGGCTAAGGTTGGATTTAAGTTGTCCATAAGATTACCTCTTTCTTGTCAATGATGCAGATCTATCTATATTATATGCTTTTAAGAGCGCGATTGCATCTTCATATTTCATGGCTTTACCTAAATAGAAGCCTTGAATGATGTCTGCACCACTCTTTTGTAGGAACTTGAATTGCTTTTCATCTTCGACCCCTTCAGCGATGATTTGTAGGTCTAAGTTCTTCGCGAGCGCGATGATCATATTAATAATCGCGCGTGAGTGCTTATCCGCAGTCGAGTGTTTAACGAATTCCTTATCGATCTTAATCGCGTTGATTGGGAGTTCTTTTAGATACAAGAGGGAACTATACCCTGTACCGAAATCGTCTAAGTGGATGTCAAATCCCTTGGATTGTAACAGTTTAAGCTTTTCAATGATGATGTCGAATGAAGTCATCAAGAAGGTTTCTGTGATTTCGATTGATACAGCATGTTCTTTCAAACCATATTGTTCATACGCGTTAACAAGTTCCGTAACGAACCCAGCTTGTAAGATTTGAACTGGTGAAACGTTCATCGATATCTTGATGTCATAATCTTCCATTTGTTTGGCGAGTTGGAAAGTTTCATTCATGACGATACGACCAATGTCGATGATCATGTTATTGTTTTCTGCAATTTCAATGAACTCTGACGGTGAGTCGAGTTTGTATTTCGGGTTGTCCCAACGTACCAATGCTTCAAATCCGACGATTTTTTCAGAGTTGATATGGTACTGTGGTTGAAGATACATGACGAATTCATGGCGTTCTATACCCGTCATCATATCGGTTTCAATGACTTGTCGTCTAGATAAGCTTTGACCGAAAGTAACGTCGTATACCACTGGTTTTTGTGAGTGGTACGCAGCTGCACGGTTGAGCGCTAAAATCGCGTTATCATAAACTTGGTCTTCGTTGATACTGATGTATTCATCGCTATCGATATTGAACTGACCGATTCTAAATTGTAAAACGAATTTGTTCTTGTCGACATCTATTGGTTTTTCAAATGCTTCGACCAAACGGTCTGCCCACGTTTCAATTTTTTCATAACTTTCAAGGTTTTCAAACAAAATCCCGAAACGGTCAAATGAGATGTGGTATAAGCTGGCTTGGAAATCCTTCAGTGTTTCTTTAACGGTTTTAGCCACATAAACCAAAACTTCACCGGATAATTTTTCACCGATGACCTTCGTGATGTCACCATATTTAAAAATGCCAAAAATGACCAGAGCGTTTCTGTGTTTGAAACGTTTTTCGTCAGATACCAATGCTTTGACATCGGCTTTCATGTAGTTCATGTTTGGTTCATTGGTGATGTTATTATAAAAGGCAATTTCTCTGTGGTATTTATAGGTTTCTTCTAATTTAGTGATGTCATCACCAACCAAAGCATACGTCAATGCGTAACGTACAGGGATAAAACGGATGTAGATTTCACCCGATGGGACGACGAATTTCGCAACAAATGGTTCTTGTTTTTTCATCTTTTCAAACGCTTCTGTGCCACCTTCACGCAGTGGGATATCAGCGACGTTTTTATATTTCTTAAAATTACGGATGTTACGCTTGAAGCTCGCGTTATAGAAGAAAATCTTCCCTTTACCGTTGACTTTTAAAATGTATGGTTTGACGTAATAATGGATGAGTCTTGCAGATTCTATGTCTTCCGATTTCGAATCGAGGATGCGGTAAAGTGCAAACATGCTTGATACGAAGACAATCATGATGATGATGAATGCGAACATCAAGCTGTTCGTTAAGAACGCCATTGAATCCAACAAATCATAATAATTGATGACTTGACCAAAATAGATGCCCCCATCGGATGTGATCGATTGCATCTGGCTGTATGCGAAAAATGAAGGTTCATTGAACATCGTAAATTGTCCAACCCCAGCGGTCATACTTGACCCGTTGATGCCTTGGAAAAATTTAGTTCGATCACTTTCTGCAAATACATTACCAAACTGATCGGTATCGTAATCCCCAGCTTGGTCCACATAGGTATACCCATCACGATGAAAAACAACATAGCGGTACTCAAGTGCGTTGAATGGCTCAACAATCGTATTAAAGTAATCATGTGCATCGATCAGTGCGACGACATCGTCATAGCTGAATGCGACATAATTGGTGGTATTGGTATAGCCGTCTAGCACCAAACTGAGCGGGTAAATAGAAATGCTTTGGTCGAAATAATTGGTATCTAAGTATCTAAACGAATAGTTATAAAATACGCCGTTAACCGTATACCCTGTAGCGGATTTAGAAACGACCAAGTCATAGGCGTTGATGCCATTCAATTGGATGACTGGGTCTAAGCTTTGGTTTCGATATTCATCGACCATGTCTTTGAATGTATCGAAGGTTTGATCTAAAGTAACCTCAACACGGGTAGAAATCCCTAAGTTATATGTTCTAAATGATTCTTCAGCCCGTGAGGAAATGAAGTTTCGCGTAATGGACATGTAAAAAAGCACCAATACGATGGATAGGATTAAGAACAACGATGTAAAAATGATGGCTAAACGTAATCGATAACGACCCATATGTGGTGCACCTCTGGTGTATATTCTCAACTGGAATTGAAACATCCATGACATACTTCAAAAAACATCTCAATGATGTCTCTATTTGTAATATATACTTAATTATATCATTTATTATGAAAAAAGCACTCATTTATCCAAAAACGGTGCTTTTTACTTAATTGATTTTATTGGTGACGAACCAATTCGAGTCTTGAGATACTTAATCCGGTTCGTAAAGCTTTGATGGAGAACAAGAATTTACCTTGCGGGATGATGACTTGTGAGGCGATGTGGATGGTTTTCCCATCGGTACCGTTGGTGGTTAAAGTCGATAAAACGGTATCCCCTAATAGAATCGAAATCGGCATTTGTGCGAGGCTACTTTGGTCACTTGAAATGGAGAGTTCCACGATGTATTTGCCATACATAGGTACTTCTAATCCAAAGCTGATGATACCCTCTTTATCTAACGATATGGCATTGTTTTTGAAGTGTATACCTTCATTTTGATAAAGTGGTTGGTCGAGTGGTAACTTCGTTTTACCCCACGCATCGGTATTGACTTTGAGGACTTTACTCATCGTCACTTTATCCGAAATGGATTCGGTTGGTTTGGTTCTTTCGATGTTCGTGATCAAATACGTATTTTGTTCTACGCCATTATTCACGATGATGAGGGCTGTATTTGCGTTCTTTTTGATTTGAATGTGGTGTTTTTCATGAGATATCGGTTCAACCACGAAATGGTTCTTCGATTTCACCACATAATGACCCACCAGTGGATTGAACCCAGGGATGGATTCGCCATTCACTTTAATGTCTTCCAACAGTGGTGTGAATAAATGTGGTGCTTTAAACTTGAATTCGATATCGTGTTGACGTCTAAATGTCGGTGACTCCATCAAATAATGACAAATGTTTTTCGCAACCCTTTGAGCTTCTGCTTTGCTTAAGGAACCATCTTTGAATGAAGCGATGGTATTGTCATTCATCGAGTTATTCAAAGCATCCACAACCACCATGTATAAATCGTTTTGAGATTGAATCATCGCTCTTGTGTTCGATTTATCACCCGTGGAGGTTTCATCGTTCATCTTCGCCCACCAGTCGGTCATGATGATGCCTTTAAAGCCCCATTCTTTTCTGACAATGGTGGTGTTTAAATCATAATTGGAAGCTGCCCATATCCCGTTGATTGGGTTATAGCTGGTCATGATTGCTTTCGCATGGGCTTTTCTTACTGCACGTTCGAAGCCTTTTAGATAGATTTCTCTTAAGGCACGTTCAGATACCACAGAATCCGCGTCAAAACGACGGTATTCTTGATTGTTGGCTGCCAAGTGTTTGAGTGTGCCAGTCGTGCCAGCGGCTTGTAAGCCCAGAATGATGGCGGTTGCCAAATCCCCTGTGAGTCTTGGGTCTTCTGAAAAGTATTCAAAGTTTCTGCCACACAATGGGTGACGGTGGATATTCATCCCTGGTCCGAGTAGGATATCGATGTTATAAGACAACATTTCAATCCCAATCAAATAATATAAGCTTTCCAACAACGGTGCGTTGAATGTGGAAGCGAGTGCGGTGCCATTTGGCAGCGAGGTGGATGGCATCCCTGAATCCATACGAATCCCGGATGGACCATCGGCACAACACGCGATTGGTAGGCCATGGGCTGCCAATTTCTCAGTGACGCCACCGAATGCGGAGGCAGTCCCTGGGGTGACTTTTGGTGAAGACATCCCTTCACCACGGACGATTTCTGACAATTCTACCAATGAAAATTGTGAAACAAACGCATCTAACGATACTTTATGTTGATAGACATCGAACAATGTTCGTTTTTCTAAACAAGTGTGTTGAATTTCTTTGGGTTGATTGTCTTTAATTCGATCTGCTATCTTATAGGTTCTCAATGGGACAGATTCATAGGATTCAACGAGTTTACCTTGTTTTAAAATCGGTTTTAATCGCTCAAATGGTTTGATTGGGCGGAGGGCTTCTTGAAGGGTTTCGATCAGTTCCGTTTCATTGATTTCAAACTCAAAGAAACAAAAATCTGTTTTGACATCGGTAGATAAAGTCAATTGATAAAAGCCTTTTTCAAGGACATAACTGGAAGGATACCCTGTGATACCCACTTCATCGTAGGAAGCGAAATCGTATTTATCAAATTGAATGTATACTGTATCAGATTCACCGGGTTGTAAAAGGGAGGTTTTGACAAATCCGACCAAGGATTTCAATGGTTTGCCTAATAACCCTTGTGGGGCTTTGATGTAAGCTTGGATGACGGCTTTACCTGGATAATTACCGGTATTTTTGACATCGATTTCATACTCGAATGGACGATTGGTTTCTCTTGCATGATAATCAAATTTGGTATAGGATAGTCCAAAACCAAACGGGTATCGCACCGCTTCAGGTTTAAATGTTTCGAAATAACGATAACCCACATAAATATCTTCAGCGTAGATGCTTTCATCATGACCACCAAAGTGTTTGGTCGATGGGTAGTCTTCTACTTTATAAGCAAAAGTATCTGGTAATTTACCCGATGGGGTAAATACGCCTGTCAAAATGTCTGATACCGCACGGCCACCTTCTTGGCCACCATGCCAGACATATAACAACCCTTGAATTGGATATTGATCCATGAAGGATAAGTCCATGGCGTTGCCCACATTCATGACGACAACGACTTTATTAAAGTTGGTTGATACTTTTTTAATCATCTCGGTTTCTAAATCAGATAGATAATAAGAGCCCTTGGTTAAGGTGTTGTCTTTATCTTCTCCTGCGGTTCGACCGATACATACAACCGCAACCTCAGAAAATGCTTTGGCTTGTTTGAGGGTAGCTTCATCCAAAGCCATTTCAACTTGGCTCCATGGTTCACTCGCCCACATCCCTGACCCAGCATTGAATGGGTGGTCTTTTTCCCACGCCATATAAGTATTTAACAATGTTTTATTGACTTCAACCAATGGGTTTTCTAATAAAGCCTCAATGATCGATGTGGTATAGTCCACGTTGACCAAGCCACCTGACCCGGTGCCACTCTTATAATAATTGGTTTGAATACGACCAAAAACGTTGATTTTAACGTTTTGTAATGGTAAGACATCCTTGTCATTTTTCAACAGGACAATCCCTTCGGTCGCAGCGATGCGTGATAAGTCTTTCAACCCTTGGAGTGGTTTCATTTCCAATGGTTTAAAACGTTCTAAGTAAGATTTCATAAAAAACACCTCTTCGAATACATATCTATTATAATGAAATCGGTTTCCTTTTTCCAGTAAAAAAAGGTTACAAATCGTAACCTTCATCGGAAAGCGCTAAATGTAATTTAAATACCGGTAATAAGATGGTCAAATGAATGAAGAGTAAAGCGACCAAAATCGGTGTACCACCTACCGTTAGTGCGAGGAAAAATGAATATAGAATCGGAACAATCAATAAGATTGATACCAAAATCGTGAGTCCATAAACCACATGTTTAAGTACTTTTTGTTTGAGACTAGAGACATACAATGCGACTACGCCCAATAAAGCGGGCACAAAGAATAGGAATGACGCCCCAGATAATACAAACCCTGTGAGTAACGCAATCAACAATTGGAACGCAATCCCAAACGTCAAGAACGCACGCATTTTCTCCATTGTATTGACTTTCTCCGTATAGTACTTATACCCCAAAACCAGGAGCACTATCATGAATATTAAGGTTGGTAATTCAGACCCATCCATTCGAACATAGGTGAGTGAGAATGGCGTATTGCCGAATAAAGCCATCATTTGTGCATAGATATACCCTAAAATAATCACGACGAAGAATACCATAAAGAATCTAGACTTATAATGTAAAATCTTGGTCTTATCAATTGCGTTTTGTTTGAATAACCAAAACAATACCGCGATGAAAGCCACCAAAGTCAAGATGTGCAACACATTCGCTGTGGTTTCGCTATAAGAGATGAATACATTGGCGAACAGTGTGAAGAATACACTGTCTTGTGAAGCAACAAAATAATCGACATCACCATAACGCGCATCTGCTACAAATGCTTTAACCAATGGTTCAATTTGTTCACCGTAGTGTTGAATTGAGGTGACACTCACTTCTTGGTAATTATCGAGTGGGGTATGGTAATGGGATAACCCTTCCAATACCGCGAAATTGATGCCTTGTTTGTCAATCGCTAAAAATTCAGTGAAATCGGTAAAGTTGGGCATCACTTGATAGACCGCTGTGGCGAGACTATAAGATACTGGTAAATTGGCTTTACGGTAAAACTCAATGACCTTTTGGTTGTTCGATGAGGTCTCAAACATGTAAGCGGCACCGCTGACACCTCTGGCTTCGATGTTGATGATAAAAGCAATCTTATCCATTAAGGCGGTTTCGGTGGCGATCATTCTAGCCCCATAAAGACCGGTTTCTTCTGCGTCTGTAAATAAGAAGTAAATGCTATTCTTAGGATTTGAATCTTTATATAAATGAGCAATTTCAAGCATCGTTCCAATCGCGTAGCCATCATCGGCTGCGCCATAGGAACGACCGAGTTCACCATATCGGCCGATGTGACCACGAGAATCGTAGTGTCCCACGAGCATGATGCCGATTTCTGACTCCCCAGGGATGACACCCAAGACATTCTTTATGTCATATTCAGTGCCTTCGCCTAAAGTTTCTTTCGAATAATTATATTCATAGACATTGGATGCACCTACATAAGTGGTCATGGTGTCTTTGATGTATAACCTAACCGCTTCATGGGCAACTGGGTCAAATACAGAATGCGGTTCTCTGGATATGACTTCAATGTGTTCTAATGCCCGAACCGCAGAAAACCCATCAGGGCTCATTTTTGGTTTAGGGGTGTATAAGACAAACAAACTTAAAAAGAGTGAAACAATGGTCGTGAGAATCGCGACTTTCTTCAAACATTTCATGGGTTTCTCCTTAATACTTTGAATTTCAAAGTTACATGTATTATCGTACCACCATTTTTGTGATATTTCAACCCATCTTTGATTGAATGGAAATCAAAAGAAAAAAACATGTGAATAAGTATAAACTTACCCACATGACTTGTCTATTTTTGGACAATGTAGTCGACATTCGACCGATGTTTACCTAATTATTTTTTAGGTGCTGGTTTTGCTGTAGAAGGCTTAGCTGGTTGCGCTGCTGGTTTAGCTGGTTGAGCTGCAGGTTTAACTGGTTGTGGTGCTGGTTTCTTAGCTTGCATGTGTGGTCCCCCCTTTTTTGTATAAAGTCGTTTATATACATCAAACAGCCCCCAAATCAGTGGGTGATTGCACCAATGAATTCGCCAAACAATGCTGTTTTTTGAGTTCTAATCACACTTTGATATGGGTCGCTTTTGTTATCCAGCTTCATTATACTCAAGTGCCTTTAAAAGTAAAGAAAAATCATTCGGTTTTTAGGACTTTTTTAACCATTTTGAAGAAAAGTAAAACGCGACCTCATTTTTTGAAAAAGGTCGCGTTTATTGGTCATTCGTTTTCGATTTTAAGCAGTGATTGGTGGGTCCAATCGATGAGGAATGCACCTATAGGTGCGGTGAGGATGATGGCCATCACAGCGATGGCAAGTATCTCTGTTCCATGGGTAAAACCAAGCGCTAACGGGATGGCCCCAATCGAGGCTTGAACGGTGGCTTTGGGTATGTATGAGAACATCATGAACAGACGTTCTTTGGTATTTGTGGTTGAACGGATGGCAGCAACCCATACCCCAAATAATCTGAATACCATAATGAATCCAATGAGTCCAAGCCCAACCCATCCAATGCTTGGTACCACCGATATGTCCATCGCAGCCCCAACCAAGACAAACAATAGCATCTCAGTAAATACCCATATCTTTTCATACTTTTTGAGAAGGCGAGTAGATAAAATCGGATAATCTTGATAAATCATCGATGCCATCGCGATGATGCCTAACAATCCTGAATAGTGTAGTTGTTTTTCAAGTGATATTAGTAATAAGGCTATCCCGATGATGATCAATACTTTTACTGTATCTCTCAGATGGAACTTTTTAAAGAAATAGACTAACCCTTTACCAATTAAAATGCCATAGACAACGCCTAAAACAATTTCTAATGGTAACAAGAATAAGGTTGAAACCTCAAAAGCACCGGTTTGTTTGATGGATACACCAATGGTAAATAACAGAATGACAAAAATATCATCGGCAGACGCGCCAGCCATCACCATATCTGGGATACCATGTTTCGCCCCATACTTCTTTTCAATCAAGTGAATCATTCTTGGCACGATGACTGCGGGCGATACAGCCGCTAAAATCGTACCGAGGATGAACCCATCGATCCAAGCCCAATGCATGACAAATCGTGTAAATAACAATGTCCCCACAATTTCAAAAGTGGCTGGTAAAAAGGTAAGTAAAATGGCGATACGGCCTTGTGAACGGATTTTTTGAATATCCAATGATAACCCAGCACGAATCAAAATAATGATCAATGCCAATGTTCTTAAGTCTTGGGAAATGAGTAATAAATTGTCATCCATCTGATTGAGTACATAAGGACCCAAAATCACCCCGGTCAAAACAAAACCGATGAGTGTTGGCATTTGAATTTTCTTAAATATAGCAGCGAGCACCAAACCCACCAATAATACCAAAGCAAGCGATAATAACATACATACCTCCAAAAAAATAAAACTTCTACAACTCAAAAAAGTTGTAGAAGTCATCAGCAAATTTGCGGTTCAAGTCAATCGACTTCGGGAGCACTTCATTCCCATAGATAGGATAAATCATCGGTTTCATTTTGTCAATGAGTGTTTTTGTACTATTTGTTTTTTGCTTGTTTGATTAATACACGTGCATAGCCGCCAGCGCCATAACGGACACAGGTAGAAACACGGCTCAAGGTCGTCGAACTGATGTGGGTTTCTTGAATGATTTGTTCATACGTCTTCCCTTGTAATAAAAGTTTCGCAGCGTGTAAGCGTTGTGCCATCGCATCCACTTCTTTGATGGTGCACAAGTCTTCAAAAAAGGCATACGCTTCTTCTAACGATTCTAATTTGAGGATACTTTCTAACAACGCATCGTTCATCGGGCTCTTCAGTTTCGACATAACAGGACCTCACTTCAGAAAATCATCAAATATACCATCAATATTTTCGATATTTTGAATGTTTTCACTGAAAATGATACTCGAATTCTTCATAAAAAGCAATGAAGAGGATACGAATTTCGCGAAACGTAAATCATGTGTCACAATTAAGATGCCGATTTTTTCATTTTTAAGTTTTAAAATGATATCGACCAAGTCATCGATGGATTTCACATCGAGGGCGGATGTGGGTTCATCGAATAGTAAAATTTTAGGGTTGGTTGCTAGTGCTCTCGCAATCGCGATACGCTGTTTTTGTCCCCCAGACAACGTGATGGGGTATGCATCAATCTTATCCTCTAAACCAACCAACTTCAACAAGCGTTCGGTTTCTTGAGCAATGGTTTTCTTGTCTCTTTTGAAAACAATTTTTGGTGCAAGTTCAAGGTTTTGTCTGACCGTTAAGTGTTCAAATAAACCGAAATCTTGAAAAATAAAACCCATTTGTTGATATAGTGCCTGTTTTTGGCTTTTTTCTAAATTTGTCGTTGAAGTACCTAAAATGATGACCTCACCTTCAGAAGGCGTTTCAAGGTTCGCAATCAGTTTCAGTAATGTACTCTTACCCGACCCAGAAGGCCCGATGATGCTTAAGACTTCACCGGCATTCAAAGACAAATCGACGTTACTGACTGCTTTCAAATCTTGATAGGTTTTGGATAGGTTTTTGGTTTCTAATAACATATCAATTAACCCCGTAAGCGACCAAACGTCGTTTTTCAATGCGTTTAAAGATAAACACAATAACATAAGTAAAAATCAAATATAGGATGGCTGCGATGAAGTAAGCTTCTACCCGAAAGTCTCTACTCACCGTTTCCCGAGTGTTTCTTAAAATATCTGAAATCGCCACAGCACTCACCAATGCGGTATCTTTGACGAGTGTGATCATTTCATTGGCAATCGATGGCAAAGTCTTATGGATGGTTTGAGGTAGAATCACATATCGATACATTTGATAAGGATTCAATGATAATGCCTTAGAAGCGTCGTATTGAGACTTTGGAATGGCATTCATCCCACCCCTAAATATTTCCACAAAATAGGCTGTATAGTTGATGATGAATGTCAAAACCGCGCCATAAATTTCATCGATTAAGAATATGCTACCGAAGAGAATCGGCACCCCATACACGACAAAGAAGATTTGTAAGAGTAAAGGTGTCCCGCGAATCACCCAAGTGTATAGGTCGATGATTTTGCTCACCAAGGGGATATTTAATTTTCGAATGACCGCGATGAATAAGCCGAGAGGTATCGACAACAAGGTCATAGAAAAGACTAAAAGGGTAGTTTTCGACCCTTGTAGTAAGTAAAGCAATACCTCTATAATGTAATCCATTAGCCTCGAATAAATAGGTTGACGCCAAAATATTTGATTGAAATCGGTTGAATCAACCCTTCATTATATAGTTCATCCAATATTTCATCGACACGATCACGTAAATCTTCATCACCCAATCTGAAACCAACACCATATTGTTCAGAACCAATGATCTCCGTACCAATTTGATAGGTATTATTATTTTTCATCACCACATAACGTGCATAGATTTCATCGACAATCACAGCATCTACCAACCCTGCATTGAGGGCTAAGATGGCTTCTGAAGAGGTGTTGTATTTCTTCACTTCATCGACTGAAGCTGTAATAACCGTATTTTTACCTACAGCGATGTCCGCTGAAGAACTCGATTCTACCCCAATCTTTTTACCACTCAAATTCGCAATCGTATTGATATTTGAACCTGTTTTAGAGATGATGATCAAATTATTATCGAAATACGGTTTTGAGAATGTCATTTCAAGTTTGCGTTCGTCGGTGATGGTTAAACCATTCCAAATGGCGTCAATTCGACGGGATTTAAGTTCAACGACTTTCGCGTCCCAATCGATATAACGGAACTCTAATTCAACACCTAAGCGTTCAAATACCAATTTCGCAATTTCGATATCAAACCCAGTAGGTTCACCATTTTCTAGAAAACCCATCGGTGGGAAATCTGTATACCCAAAAATAAATGTACCTTTATCTGTGATGTACTCCAAATCTGTTTTGGTGGGTTGACATGCAGATAAAATTGCGGTGCTCACCAAAAGTAATGCTAAAACAAACCATTTTTTCATATTTAAGTTACCTTCCTTTGTTCTGCCTTCCATTATACTTTATCACTCTACTGCAGTAAAGGGGTAAACTCATGATAACGATTTCACAAAATCTTGTATATAATACAAAAAAAACAAGCGTTATGGCTTGTCTTATCGAATACAGTGATCATCATCGCACATGGCGTTGTTTTGAGTGGTCATGACTTGAATTTGTTCTTCATGATATATTTGTTCCAGTGCTTTTACGAAATAGGTGCTCTCTTGTGCCCCTGAAACCCCATAAGTTCGGTTGATGACAAAGAATGGCACCCCTTGAACCCCAATCTCTCTGGCTTCTATTTGGTCACGTTCTACAGCTTCTTTGTAGTGTCCATCACTCAACATTTGAAATGCTGATTTTCGATCTAAACCTAAATCGGCTGATATTTCCAATAGCACATTTAAGTCGGATATGTTTTTACCTTCCGTGAAATACGCCGCCATCAAACGTTCCATCATCAAGTTGGCTTTTCCATGGTCATTTGCCCACTTTAATAACTGATGTGCATCCAACGTATTGGTCATTTGAATGCGGTCGTAATTAAAGTTCAACCCTACGGTTTTCGCATGTTCAGAAATCATTTCAAACCGTTGTTTGGCTTGTTCTATCGTCATATGATGGCTTTTTGAAAAAGTCTCATAGGCTGACCCTGACATATATTTTGGTGCATTGGGATTGAGTTGATACGCTTTATAAATAACTTCTACTTGATCTTTATGTTTGAATTGATTGAGGGCTGCTTCAAACCGTTTTTTACCAATATAACAAAACGGACATGCGAAGTCAGACCAAATTTCGATTTTCATAAGTACCTCCAGTGACTGTTGAAATTATAACAAAGTTATACCGTCGCTTTCATGTAAAATGCTTTGTTGAACAAGCGGTTGAGGTCTATAATATAAATAAGAGGTGATTCAATGTTTATCCCAGTGGTCTCATTCGAAGAATTGAAACAAAAAGTAAAAATGCGTGTGATGGTCGACAAAACACCAATACTTTTGTTGTTTTTTATGGATAAAGTCTACGCCATTTCAGACAAGTGTCCCCATTTAGGCGTCTCACTTGAACAAGGTCGATATGACGCTGTTGAAGGGAAAGTCACGTGCCGTGGACATGGGGCGAAAATCGATATTCGAACAGGTAATATCGATGAAAAAGCCCATTTGGCGATGTTCAAATTACCGACAAAACAGGCTAAAACGTTTGAAGTCAAAATTGAAAATAACCAAGTTTATATACAAAAATAATCGGTCAACTGACCGATTATTTATTTTCAAATAGCGATACATACGCCCCATAGCCCGCAGATTCTAATTCTTCCACAGGGATGAATCTTAAGGACGCAGAGTTGATACAATACCTCAAACCACCCAACGCTTTTGGACCATCGTCAAAGACATGTCCCAAATGGCTGTCTGCTTCTTTACTTCTGATTTCAATACGAAACATACCGTGGCTATAATCTTTCTTTTCAATCACGAGTTTTGGATCGAGGGGTTTAGAAAAGCTTGGCCACCCACAACCAGAATCAAACTTATCTAAGGATGTAAATAGTGGGGTTCCATCGACGATATCGACGTATAAACCGGGTTTGGTGTTGTGCCAAAATTCATTATGAAATGGCGGTTCTGTCGCGTTTTCTTGGGTTACCTTGTATTGTATTTCGGATAAAAAAGTCAAATCTTTTGGTTTCATCTTAACACCTCAAGTGTATTGTATCAAACTATTTACCAAAATCAAAATCGGATGCTATTGGGTTGACCCATACCCCATCTTCTACCTCAAATGGCGCGATCATAACCACAGCTTCAGCATCGATTGGTCCGTAAATGTGTGGAAAAAACAATCTATTGTTGTTTTTATCTTCATATTTGACTTCACTCGTTAACTTGGTTTCATCAATGAAGATGACATTAAGATTATCTCTACCCATCAGTTTTGGTACCACCAAATGAAAGAGTTCAAACGTTGAAGCATGGATGAACGGATGATTGGCTAAAATCGATGTGCCAAGCGGTTTTTCTTCACACAATGTTTTATCAAGATTAACAATGATCATACATTGACCCAATATGCACTACCGTCGTTGGTGCGGTGAATCAATCCTAAATCCACAAGGTATCGTCTGATCATGACGTAATCGTGGTAAATCGGTTTGAGTACTTCATTGATTTCTTTTTCTGTGTATCTTTTATTTGTATCGAGCACCTTGACGATGAATAAGCATACCCCATGTTGTCTTTTTTGTTTGGATGGGAATGATTTTAATACCAATTCATCCCCTTTTTCAAAGTATTGTTCATAGATGTCATGTAATTCCATTTCAGTGAGGACTTGCATAAAAACACCACCTTCTTTTTTATTATAAACCTTAAAAAGAAAAATGAAACTGGCAATTGCCAATTTCACTTCTTTTCAAGTTTACATGTGTTGATACCAAATAGGGTGTATAAACCGCAAAAACTGAATAGTGCTGTCAATGTTAATACCACAGCGAACACAAACAGAGCGATCGATAACCACAACATTTGGTTTAAGAGTAATACGCCTACAACGACGAGCAATGCGGATAATGCATAACGAATTAACTTGTCGGTAGATCCAACGTTCTTTTGAATTTTCATCTTGATTACCTCCATGACTTCATTGTAATCCGATGAAATATAAAAACCTACGAAAATGCTTAGGAATCTAGTTTTTGCTTTTTAGGTACTTTTGTAAATACCGCTAAAGGTAAGATAAGACTAAAGGATACAAGTACAAACCAAAATTCAAAATGGATTGTTCTACCATCCAATAATATACCTCTAAGTAAGCCGATGAAAGCCATGAACAATAATCCGCAGAGGATGATATTCACGATTTTATGCATGTTTAAGACAAATCGACTATGACTTTCATCAAGATAAAGAAAATAATGTGGTGTAGCGATGCCATAAATGATGATTGGAATACTCAAAAGAACAAGCACGATGATGAGCATCACGCGAATGATGGTGACGGTAACAAAAACAGTCACATCGTCCACACCGATTAAAAAGGATATAGGAAAAAACAAAATAATCAGGAGACCAAGCCATACCAAAATCAAGCTAAGTGTTAATAATCCACTCAGTATTCCCAAGATAAAACTAGTCTTTTTCTTCATGCTTTCTCCTCTATTTTGAAAGATTTTTTTGTTCGTCAGGAGTAAAGTAGCCCACCAACAACATCGATATGGCAACCAACACCCATAAAACCTTCACATAATCCGCCAAAGGCAATATATTTTTAATATTTGAAAAAACACCATAGATTAAAGAAAATACAATATATAAAATGCCTAGACTCAGGTTGGCTATTTTCACAAACCCCATCCATCGATGGTGTTTTAATCGATAAGTTTGAAAGTAAATCGGTAAACAGATGAGTGATAATAGGATATGAGAAAGAACAACCACCGCTACAATCCCGAATAATACGGTGATTATGATAACAAATAGTAACCCAACCATCTCCTCTAAGTTAGAAAATAGTGTGGAAATTTGAAATAAGAGGTAAGTAAAAATCGTACATAATATGGCCGTATTTGCAATCACAAAATAACCTAACACGTTCTGTACATTAACTCTTCTCATCCCGTTTATCCTCGTTTTTTATAAGGTATGTGTCTGGTCAAAAGAACTATCATTGTTAGCGGAATAATCAATATAACAGGCCATCCAAAACGAAACCATGTTAGAAGAGACATGTTTGTACCCTGATTAGTGTTCGCAGTAAAGTACCCATAAACCAACAAGAAAAATATTGGTATGACAGATAAATATTTGACTAAGTACATATATGTCGTACGGTGCTTGTCATAAACGTACAAAAAGAAATGTGGTATCCAATCGCGTAAACCATAACAAATATGACTGCTAGCCCCCAAAAGAGCCATCCGAACAGGGCTATTAGTAGAATTAACCCCATACCCTCCAGATTAGATTGTGCACCATGCATAAACGTTTGTAACCCTATATTTGTCAAAACAAGTAATATAACCATGGTGATCCAGGTCACTGTGGACAATATACCTAACATCAAACTTGTGGATTTTTTCATATATACTCCTATAAATCGATGATTTGATAACCTGCGGCTTTCTCCAAACGGTTCATGAGTGCGTACCCCAAATCATCGGTACTTAAATGGTGGATGAATATAAAGTCAACTGTCCAATCATCCATATCTCTTAAAGCAGCGAATAGGTTGTGTGCCATTTCTTTTTGATTATGAACCGAACCCAATGCGCGTACTGGCACGTCAAATAAGGACACATATTCACTTTCACAAATCACAGCGTAGCGCTTATCAGGGTGGTTTACATGGTGAGCGCGCACATAATCTTTCATCGCTTCAATATCACCTTTGAGGATGGTAACATCCCCTTTAGGTTTATAATGGGTATATTTCATACCAGGGGATTTTACATTCCCCGTGGGTTTGGTATCGGATAAATCATGAACTGTTCTATTTAAGGCGGATTCAATCATCTTTTTAGTGATGAATCCAGGTCTTAGGATGGTTGGTGTTTCTGAGGTCATATCGATGACGGTGGATTCCAATCCAATCTCCGATGGCCCCCCATCGATGATGATGTCAACACGACCATTGAAGTCATCAAAAACATGTTGGAATGCGGTTGAACTGGGTTTACCAGAGATGTTTGCTGAAGGGGCGGCAATAGGCACACCTGCCAAATGAATCACTTGTTGAGCGATTGGATTGCTTGGAAATCGAATCGCTACCGTATTCAATCCACCAGTAGTTTCTAAAGGAATCCGTTCATTCTTTTCAAATATCAGTGTCAATGGGCCAGGCCAAAACGTATCCATTAAAGTTTCTGCTTCTTCACTGACAAAACGCACATAAGCATACACATCTTCTTTGTTGGAAATATGAACGATTAGAGGGTTATCAGAAGGTCTGCCTTTGGCTTGATAGATGCGTTTGGATGCGAGTGGGTCTAACGCATTCGCACCAATTCCGTAGACGGTTTCGGTTGGAAAAATGACGAGGAGTCCAGATTGAATCACAGCTTTCAATTTAGCCTGGTTTTCTATTAAATTTAAGTCGGTTTCAGACCAACATAAGGTTTGTTTCAAAAGAGTCACTTCACTTTCATGGGTATTATACCAAAAACCAATGGATTTGTCTTTACGTTTCGTGTGACATTGTTGTGACAATTTTTTAGATTAACTATTGTTTATTAATTCCGCTTATGTTAAAATACAATCATCAATTTAGGGAGGTATTTTATGCAACCCAATGGCAGTATGGGCTCTGGTCCAAATCTAAACCGTCAAGCAGCACAAGCACAGTTTGTCAAAAAGCCAATCCATCCTGACAAGAAGAAAAAGTATTTCCATGTCAGTAACCTTAAGTTTATCGCAACCCTACTCGTTTTTGGGTTAATCGTTTGGTTTTTAATTTCACTTGCATTAGGCTAAGAAAAAAAGTTCACACTGTGAACTTTTTATTTTCTTGATTGTGCGTATGCTTCAAATTCGAGGATCAATTGTTTTACACGCTTTTTAACTTCATCACGGATTCGGATCAATTCAGGTAAAATCACCTCATAATCGCCTTTCAGTGCTGAAGGGTCTTCAATGTTCCAGTGGAATGTCTTTAACACCCCAGGAAAGAATGGGCAACGTTGGCCAGAAGCTTCGTCACATACGGTGACTACATAGGTGTATCTGGTCCCTTTTTTCAACATATCAAATGTGGATTTCGTCGTGTTGTTTGAAATATCGATGCCATCGAGTGCCATCACTTTAACAACGTTGGGATTCAATTTGCCTGGTTCTAACCCAGCACTTTCCGCTTTAAATACACCTTTGCCGTAAGCATTTAAATACGCTTCTGCCATTTGACTTCTGGCAGAATTGTGGATACAAACAAATAGTACATCAATCATGGTCATTTACCCCTTTATATCGATTCTTATCTATATTATAACCGAAATGTTTTTGGATAAATTTCAAGATACTTTCAGTTTACATACTTTTTACAAAACAATGTAACCTCTAAAACCACGTTCTTTATAATAGGATTGGGCGCCATTTGGATAGAAAAAGGTTCGTTTATATCGCTTATCACCAAATAAAGCCCCATCCAAATCACGGATGGCTTTTGGTGTTAATAACCACGAAGACGATTTCGTATCAAAATCACCCAACGTTTGTAAGAAAGCATATTGGGCTTCATTGAGTAAGGTAACGCCCATGTTCGAAGCCATATTCATGGCTGAATCTAGCGGTTTATACTCTTTTCTGGCATTCAGTGCGTCTTGATCATAACACAAGCTTCTTCGGCCGGATGGTGATTCCTTTGAACAATCCACGATGTATATGTTAGAATCTTTCTCATCAAAAACCACCACATCTGGTTCACCACCGGTGATTTCCATTTGATCAATGGTCCAGAGTAGTGCGGGTTTTTTGAGGATTTTTTCTAACACGGTAGACCACGATACACTCGGGTGTCTTTTAAGGTTTTTTTCAAACCTTTGTTGAAGTATTTGTAATAATTCTGTTTGTCTAGTTGAATCTATTTTGTTCATCCTATCACTTCCTTTATTCATATTATATAACAATTGAGATTTGTCTACTTTTCAGATGCTTATTAGAAAAAAATATGCCCACCTGAGATGGGCATATTTCTTATTCATTTTGAATGATGTGTTTAAATAAACGTTTTAAATCGTCTTCATTGAGAAATGGGTATAAAGCATCTAATTGGCTTTCCGATAGATTACCAGCAATGTATTCATCTACGACAAATGAAAGTGCATCTTCATCGACAAACGGTGCCATCACCATAGGATTGAGCTTAGGATGTTTGCCTGTGATGGCTTTTTTAAATAATGCTGTCGCATCATCTTCATCCAAAAATGGCATCACTACCGCGATGTCGATGCCGTTTAGGCCATCTTCATCGTTGATGATTTTTTGGACCAAATCATGGATGGTATCGTCATCCATAAATGGCAACATTTGCACGAGTTTGTGCATTTTGGAGCGGTTTCTTGGTTCCTCTGTTTTTTCTTCTTTGCGTGTTTCAAATGACGCGATGAAGGCTTGTTTTTCTGCTTCATCGGTAAACACCAGTGGTTCATGATTTAAATACGCTTTTTTAGCATCTTCTTGAGATAACTGGACATGGATATCTTGACCATCCACTTGGATTTTCTTGAGAATCATAACATAATACCTCCTCTTTTAATGGTATTGAATAAATACTTATGTTCGCTTTGTGTTAAACGAACCGCTAAATCACTTAGGTTGCAATTCAATTTGTCTTCCTTGATTGCTTTTAATATTTTCATCCTTTCTAAGGGTGAAAACTGGTAAAACACATCGGGTATGTTCACGTTGATTTCTCCTTTGATGATTTTTTGGATGATGTATGGTCGACTGTGGTTTTTAAATAGATTGTGTTCATCTTCAATCGTGATGGTTTCATTCAAACAAAGGAGATTCTCGACATTCGTTTGAAATAACTGGCATAAATCGGTGAGTAAGTCGATTGAAGGTAAACTGGTCCCATTTTCCCATTTTGATAAGGCTTGACGTGTGATGTTCAATCGATTGGCCAGATCGTCTTGAGTCAGCTGTAAGTCTTTTCGATATTGGGCAATTTTTAGTCCGACTTTGATGGTATCTATCATGGTTTCTTTACCTCCCACACCTATATTGTATAAGGCTTGTCATGAATTGTCACGCAACGCTTGGTTGCACAAGAAAAAAACCCTAGGTTGGGTTCATCTATTCTTCAGTCTTCTAATTTCATCTTCTAAAGCTTGAATTCTTTTGTCTTTTCTTTCTTCACGGTTTTTATCAGTCTTATAAACATAATAATTCCATAATGAAACCAAAAACATAAAGCCTCCAATACTCAATCCAGCCATCGACCCACTCAAGGGTAATCCAAAATTAATCTCATAAAATATGCCGGCAATGGCCACAACCACCGATAATACTGCTAACAACACTGCATTGAATAAATAATCACCTCTTGCGCGCATGTACGCCTCCTATTGACTTTATGTATTCGACCAAATCGAGGTCGTTGGTCATGGTATAAATGCCTGCTTCATCTTCAAAGACGTCTGTATACATCCCGTTTATGAGTGTTACCATCCGATCACCATAGGGTTCTGGATGTTCATCAAAAGATTCAATGACAGACACTGGAATATAGAGCTTAACGACATCTTTGGTATATCTATAAGGCATGTGAACCTCCTATAGGTTGATCTATAATGGATTGGATTTTTTGTTTTAATATTGTGTAATCTTCATTACTAAAGGTGGTGGTATTATACACAATAACTTGTCCTAAAGCATCTTCAACACGATGTTCTTTCAAGGACAATTCGAATACTTCATAGGATAATAGACCTGTAGATGTATGTGCGATGTGACGGGTATGTTGTCTTTGAACATACCGGTCATACAATACCTTCGAATCACCATATAAGAATATTGTTATGATGTCTTGTTCTAAATACCCTGATTTATTTAAAATATCTTTAAGTTCATTCGGTTTAAAATTGGCTTCGATCATGATGTTTTGATTTGCAAGATGCGCTTGGTGTGCGACTTCAATCATCGTTTGAACGGTAGCGATCGATAGTTTTTTATTCTCTTCGCGATTATTAAAGCCAATATGGTCAACCAATACTGCTTTGATATCGTCTTTATTCAAACACAAAATGCCTAAATCAATAGACAAACGTTTTGATACTGTTGTTTTGAGGGTCGCCAAACCACCTGTAAAAACAATTATTATGGCCATATAGACCCCCTATAACGTGTAGGCTAAAGCCAATAGTGTTGCATATATGACTGCATAATAAGTATATGTAGGTACCTTAAGTTTTCTTAAGAAGAAAATGATGTGAAATCCGAATACGAGGATCCAAAAGAATCCATCCCATGGACGTCCATAAAACGATAAATATAACGCGATCACCATCATCGAAACCACAGGTACCAAACCAATCGCTTTGATTAATGGTTTATCATACAACATTGATGTTCCAACATATATCACCAATAAAACCAGTGCACTGGCTAATCTCAAAGTGTCAGCTGGAAAATCTTGTGGGTCATTGGGATAATACATATGTTCAATACTCAAATATAAACCCACATAAATGAACCAAGTGATGATCAAAAGAAACAAACCGATCACGGTAATCCAGACATAAGGAAGCCACGGCTTATGCATACTTTCACCTTCCCTTAAAAATTGGAATCTATAACTTCATTATAATTATAAATAATTGTTTTGGATACTTATTTTTATTTTTTTTTGGATAGAAAACCTCAAAATGGTCTTCATTTTCTGTGGTTCACATCTTCTTGGGTCAGAAATATAGATTTCTCTATGACCTTTATGAATCCGTTCATAACCAATCGACTGAACATAATCCATCATGGTTGTAAAAGTCTTAGGCTCATCATCATAAGGGCCTATGTGCAACATTTGACATACCCATCCTTCCTCAATCACTGCGTATTTGAGTTTATTCAGATAAGGGTTATCTTTCTTCTTCATCACTTGTTTTTGGAAATGATCAAACAAATCTTCATCGACAAAATCGGGTTGTTGTATCATCAAATGATATCGATAATTGGATTTATCGGTAATGGGTTTGGTTTTATCCACCAAATCCCATACCCCTTCTAATGGAAAAACCTTATAGTCATAATAGCCTTGAGGGGGTTCTTTTTTATAAGACATCTTGATGGCATAACTGATTGAATAAAGGGCTTCTACATGACTTTGAAATACCTGACCGTTGGGGTCACCTTCACCGGTAATCGTAATAAACCTGAGTTTGGGGATATATTGGATGGTGGGTTCTGCTTTGGGTTCATAGAGGGCTTTATACTCTACTTTACTCAACATCATGACCACCAGTGCCTTTAAATGTGATTTTATAGGGTTGTCCTGAACTATCATAAGTAATCCATTCCCCCACAGGTTCACCATTTTTAAAATAACCTGAACGTTTCAAAGTCCCATCTTTTCGATACCACGTCCAGTAGCCATCTGGCTGGTCATTGACCATCTTCCCCTTAGACCAAACACTTTGTGATTTGTCATGGTATTTGATGGTGTATTCATCGATGATTTCGATGCGTTTTTCTTTCAGTTTAAGCTTTATATCGCATTTTTCTTTCATAGAACACCTCTATAAAACATAAATTATAATACTGGATATGAAAATAATTAGTGTGATCGGTGCCCATAATCTGCGTTCTTTTTGACTCTTCGTGATGAGATTCATAATTGAGGATAGTCCCATCATAACCATGATGACCCACATCCAAAAGTTTGTGAAACTCTTTGATAAAAAAGTCAGCAGTTCACTGTGATTCAAAATGACCAAAGCATTGAACAAAATGAGGAACGATTGAATGAGCGCAGCTATTCGGTATTGTTTAGGTAATACCCCTGGATGAAATCCACCCATGGTATACTCACCCCAGGGCATTTTAAAAAACAATAACACCTGAAATGTAACAACTATCAAAGATAGGAGAGTGAAAAGTATCGCTAATATCGTAATAAACATCATTAATCCTCCACAAAAAAGACGGTTCTAAATAGTTCTAACAACCACACTTCATCTAAAGTATCCGTTAAAAATAGTTGAACCATCCCTTTGGGTGTCACTTTATAGGGTGGTTTCAGTTCTAAAACGGATATGCCTAAAGAGGTATTGATGTTAATATGATCCTTGAATAAGATGAATCGAACATATCGATTGGTGGTTTGAAATGTAGGTACACCTGCCCATAAATAAGGCTCAATGTTGGGTTCAATTTGAGACAAGAGCTGTCTCAACTGATCATAACGCGATTGAATCTGATTTGGAAATGCGGATACATACATCAAAACATCCTTAGACATGGTAGACCTCCTAAATGAATGATTCTAAGGTGGTTCTAAAAGGATCGGCATCGTTCTCAAGGATTCTTAAGAATGCCATGAGGGGTACCGCTTGATAAACGTCATTTGGATCAATCTGAATGGTTTTACAAATCATTTTTACGTATTTATTGGCTTGACGACTCAAATACTGTTTGAAGATCACATACGTTCTCGCAATATCCATCACAGGGTTGCCTGCTTTCGCATTGACCCAATCGATGATGGTATAAGACTGGCCATCGAATAGAATATTTTCTGGGTGAAAATCCAAATGTAATAAGTTGGTTTTTGGTTCAATACCATTAAGACTATTTAAAGCCTTCATTTTGAGTTCATCACTTAATTTGGAGGACTCGATTTGTTCTTTAAATACGTTTTTTGCGTTAGGTAACCCAGGAACTACATATGCATAAATGGATACTTGTAGCTGAACCAAATCTTCGAGTGCGTTTGAATACTTTTCTTTTCTCATTCGATCCGCTAATGTAATACCTTTGATATAAGCCATACGTATTTGTCTATCTTTCAATTCAAAATACTGAATCATAGGCAATTGGGTGTGGTTTTGAATTAAGAGATGGGTATCCATTTCATATTGAATCCACTGGGATGGAAAATGATCTGGGTAGGTTTTATAAGCATATTTGCCATCGGTATAAATGGTGGATATTTTACCACGACCGATGATTTTGAGTGGTTGGTTCATCTTAATCCTTTCTGACTAAACAAAGTGTTTTAGCCCATTTTATAATATAAGATGTTCCACCAATGGCCATCCAAATCGATAAAACCTGTATTATACATTTGTCCACTCCACGCTGGGTTGGATAATTGTTTCCCTCCAGCTTGAATGGCTTTTTCTACCAATAGATCAGCATCTCCTACTGAGTCGGCAGAAATCGATAACAATGTGTCTTTTTGCTCCGTATTGGCAGATATACCCTTGGGTAATTTCCCGTGAAAAAAGGTCTCTTCAAATAACATAACAGAAAGCGATTTATCATTGAACATCAAACTTGCCACTTCATTGGTTTGTTCAAATCGAGGATTGAAAACAAAACCCAACTGTTGGTAAAAACGTTTTGATGCTTGTAAGTCTTTTACGATTAAGTTAATCCAAAGTTCTCTCATGGGCTTCTCCTTTGT
Source organism: Bacillota bacterium (assembly GCA_023436805.1). GTDB lineage: Bacteria > Bacillota_I > Bacilli_A > Acholeplasmatales > UBA5453 > Paracholeplasma. Next base: position 22,905 of record JAEZHT010000038.1, on the reverse strand, counting down.
GTAATCACTAAAATTTCAATAATCTCATCTGTTTTATCTATTTCCAGAGTTTAGTTCCTATCGCAAACCCAGTTGTTTTGGTAATCAATAATCCAAGCATAAAAACCATCAAAGGGATGGATACTTGGCATATAACTACAGCGAGTGGGTAAATGGTCAAATGGAAAACAACAAAACCAATCAAGGCGGTTTTGGGTTGTTTTCGCCATGCTTCATAGGTTTTTTCTTGAAAGTTGCTTAATAGGCCAGCAAAAATATCAAAACCCAAAATACCGGTAATGATGGTTTTATAATCAATTGGAAAACTGAGCAAAATGAATAAGACAAAAAATAGTGGTGGTATGAGCATCAATAAAGCGATGCGCATATCTTGGTTTTCTCCAACCAACAATGCTATTAATTTCTTCATATAACCTCCCAAGTGTCCTAGTGATTTGTAAGTTTCATTATTTACATGGATATTATTGTTCGTGAAAATCGAAATACAAATCTCGAATTATTGTTTTATGATTGATTTTCTTTTTCAAAACATAAATGGCTTGACCTTGTTTTAATTGGGTAGTATATTTATTTTTCATGATGGCTTGGCCATGTTTATGATTTTTTTGATCATATACATACATGTATTCAATCCTACCACGATCCTTGAAAAACCCTACGCCTAAAATCACGCCTTGCAAGGTCACGCCCTCCAAAAAGGATTTTATATATCTAATTCTGACATATAACAGAATTAAAAATGAGGTTATCAGTATAACAAAAGTGGATAATAGCCAAACATCACGTTCTTCAATAATCAAGAAAAAAATCAAAAATCCAGAAAAAATGACTGGAAATAATATCAAAATCATCAGTATATAATCATTCCAAATGGATTTTTTCAAATTAAACTTCATCATTTAAAAACCTCTCAGTTCTCTCATCAATCTAATTTCAAGTGATTCAAAATGTCAGTATTTTGTCTTAATTGTTTTTTTCTATGATTTCTTCATAAGATTCACAATAAAAATCGATTATGCCATTTTCATAATCTTTGACATGAAACCTTTGTTTTTTTTCATAACTAGCATTTTCAATAATTTCGAGACTATTTAATTGAATTATACGCCCACCCAATTCATTTAAACTACCAGCAGAAATGTTGTAAAATTTTATACTTAAAAAGTCATGATCATTTGTTTTAAATTGGATAATTAAGTTGGCTTGGTACTCATAATTTTGATTTAACTCGGTGATATAATTAATACCCACAATGCCCGTGATATCTTCGAGAAAAAAACCAACATTATTAGAGTTTCTAACGATATTCACAAAGTAACTTCCATCCTGTTCATCTTGAGACTTAGACTTGTTTTCATCCTCAGGTTTGGTTTCATGTGGTTCTATTTTTTGATTGAGTAATTGATGTACATTTTTTAACCAGTTTCCTTCATCTGACAGCGCATATTGAAATGCTTGAAAATCACGATGATCACTGGCTTTTAGAAAAGTACGACGTATTTTGAATTGTTCAACAAAACTCAATAAAATATCTAATCCTAACAAGACTATTCCAAGATAGCTAAACGGTCTATTGAAAATACCAATAATGAGAAAAATCATAGCAGGTATAAATAGCCAAAAATAATGAAATAGGATATTTGTGATGAGTCCAATGATGAATAAGATGTTTGGATAACTTCTTTTTTCCATGATTTACCTCTTATTTGGATAAACTAATTTTTAAGCGTTAACAGAACGACACTTTCGATATGATACGTTTGAGAAAACATATCCACAGGTTGTATGTCCCCGATATGATAAGTCCTCGAAAGTTGTTTTAAATCCCTAACCAACGTTTCTGGATCACAAGACACATAGACAACCTTCTTTGGTTTTAATACTTGAACGGCTTTCACGAACTCTAGATCCAATCCAGCGCGTGGTGGGTCAACCACAATCGCGTCTAATTTGGTTTTTTGTTCTACCAAGGCTAAAATATAGTCTTTCGCATCCATCGCGACAAATTCAATGTTTTTAATGCCATTAAGTTCTGCATTTTTGATGGCGTTTTTAACGGATTCTTTGTTGATTTCAACCGATAATACTTTGGCAACGTGGTCAGATAGCATCAAACCAATCGTACCAATCCCTGCATACGCATCCAAAACAACATCGGTCTTCTTTGGGGTAAGGTTTTTTAAGACTTCACCATAAAGGACTTCCGTTTGATGGGCATTGACTTGGTAAAATGTTTTGGGTCCAATCAAGAAACGTTTACCCATCAAGATATCTTCGATGTAGCCTTTACCAGTGATGATTTTGGATTCATCCCCTAAAACAATCGATGTCTTACGGTCGTTGATGTTGTGGACGATTGAAGTGATCTCTGGGTGTGCTTGATTTAAATCTTTCACCAAATTGTTACGCCCTGGGAATATGTTCGATGGTGTCACAATGACGACCAATACTTGTTTGGTTTGAAGGCTGCGTTTCACCAATACGTGACGAATGATGCCTGTTCTTTTATCTTCATCATAGGCAGGTATTTTGTGTTTTTTCATCAATGCTTTGATTGTATTGATGATTTGATTCGCCACTTTATCTTGAATATCACAATCTGCGATGTTGACGACTTTATGGGTATTTTCTTCATAAAGTCCCGCCACAATCTTGCCTTTATGTTCTTTAAAGGTCATTTGAATCTTATTACGGTAGTTATACGGTTCTAAAGAGCCCAAAGGAGACAACACATTGACATCTAATTGATATTTTTCGCATTGTTCCATAATTTGTTGTTGTTTGAGTTTGAGTTGATCTTCATACGATAGGTGCATCAATTGGCATCCACCACAGGTATCGTATTTGGGGCAGCGGACACCGACACGATCAGGGCTATCGGATAAACGTTTGATGACGTCTAATCCTTTGGTGGTCATATCGACTTGAACTTTTTCGCCTACCAATAAATTGGGTAAGCGATGGGTTTTTGAGTCAATTTCAACGATCGCGTAGCCATAATTGTCGGTTTTTTTAATTTCAATGGTTTTCATAGGGGTCCTTTAAAGTTGAAGGATTTTTTCAATTTCAACTTTGATTTTTTCTTGTTGGATGTCTTTAAAATAACTGATGTCCAAGGTTTTTAAATGGTTTTTAATCGTTTGTTTTAAGTATGGTTTTTCATGAATCCACCATTCAAAGCCTTCAATGGCTTCGATCATGGTTGTAAAATAGGGTAGTTCTAAAAGTTTAAAATATTCAATCAAATACCCATCATAGTTGTGTTTATGGTCGTATTTTAGACTGTGTAATAATAATCCAATGCCATAGGATATATAGTCTCTCTTTGGGTGTCTCAGTAAAAAATTGAAATCAATTTCAGGGATTTCATTTTCTTCTAAAATATCAAGTAATTTATGGTAAGCAGCGTCGCTATATTTTTGATTTTTATCATCGAGTGCTTCATAGAGGGCTTGCGGGTTAAAAATCATATATTTCATGATGACATCGTCACAAATGTCTTTGATCACTTCGATCGCTTCACGGCTGGTGCGATCGACTTTGATCGATGACACACCAAAAATGGCGTTATTCAAACGCGTTTTTGCTTTGTGGATGCTTTCTTGGTCGGTGGTATATAAACCCACATAGGTTGGTGTGATGTCAAATGCCAACATCACATCGACAGTGAGTTTAAATGCCGGAATCGAAAACATGATCACGGGTTTTAATTTTGTGCGTTTTTCGACATGAGCGAGGAGCTCATCCATGACCATTTTTTGGTCAGCCGACAAGATTTGAATATACTCTTCCATGAAATCTCCTAAAATATCACTGTATTTTTGAGGGGTTTTTGTTCCAAGAAACGACCGATGTTGTCTTCAACCAAATCGTAAAGACGTGACATCATATACGGGCTAGATGGTGCGTTGTGTGGTGTAATGAAGACATTTTCCATGTACCAAAGCGGTGATTCCTTTGGTAACGGTTCTGGTACCATCACATCTAAGCCAGCCCCACGTAGGTTGCCTTGTTGTAAAGCTTGAATCAACGCACCTTGATCCACGACTTCACCACGACCTACATTGATTAGAACCGCTTCTTTCTTCATCCAAGATAATTTTTCGGCATCGATTAATTTGTTCGTATTTTCATTGAGTGGTAAGGTTATGACGACATAATCGCTTTGTTCTAACACACGTTTTAACCCAACCTCACCGGTATAAGTTTCATCAAATACAGGGTTCGGTAAATCCGATTTACGGTAAGTAATTAAATGAGCGCCAAATGCCTTTAAACGGCTCGCTGCGGCGTTTGCGAGTGAACCTGAACCTAAAAAACCAACGGTTGAACCATAGATTTCTGGTTCAAAACGGTGGGGTTTCCAAATACCTTCATCCATTTGATGGACATATTTTTTAACATTTCTGTTGATGACTAAAATTTTCGTGATGATGTCTTCTGCAATCGTGATGGCATAGACATCTTTCGCATTGGTGAATAGGATGTTTTTAGATTTGATTGACGCTTGGTCAACGACATTGTAACCCACCATGAGGGATTGTGCCCATTTGAGTTTTGGTAAAACAGACAAGTTATCCTTGTTTAAAAAATTTGGATACACAATGACTGCGTCAATACCTGGGTCTATGACATCGACAAAATTAACCATGGGGAATCGTGTTTTCAGTTGTTCGATATACTTGGTTTCTAAAATACGTGGTTGAATGAAGATTTTCATGGAACCTACCTACTTTCTGATTTTAACGAAGTAATAAATCAACGCTGCTGGCCAGAAAACAACCGCGAGAATGACCAGAATGATGATGTCTTGGTCTTCAAGTTTTGTGGTTGTGGATTTTTGTTCTACTTTGGGTTCATCCTTGAAAAAATCATCTGAACTGCTGGGTTCAGTGTATACGCGTCTGGTGGTATGCCCACAAAACGGACAGGTGTCTTGGTCGTCGTAATACTTGTTGTGGCATTCGCTGCAAGTGATTTGTTTGATTTCTCTCATTGATTTAACCTCTACTATTCCATTATAATCTAAGTATGAGTATATCATAATTGGTCTTAAAAGACCATATATCTTTAAGAAAATCTATAAAATAAAGGGGTTGTCATGTATGAAAATAGGATTTATCGGTATTGGGATCATGGGTTTACCGATGGTCAGACATTTAAAAAAATCTGGTCATGAAATTACGATTTATAACCGCACATTGGAAAAAATCCAACACTTAAAGGATGAGTTTCTAATTGCAGAAAGCATTGAATCATTGGTCGTTGATAAGGATGTCATTTTTAGCATCGTTGGCTATCCAAGCGAAGTGGAATCAGTACTACTTTCCGCATTCAATTACGCCAAGAAACAAGCCATTTTTATCGATATGACCACATCATCACCAAAACTGGCCAGTCGCTTGGCATCGATCGGTTTGGAAAAACAGTTAATTGTTTTAGACGCCCCAGTCACGGGTGGTGACATTGGTGCTAAAAACGGGACTTTATCGATGATGGTAGGTGGCGATGAAGCGGCTTATCTATCTGTAAAACCATTGTTAGAAACGATGACCTCAAGAATTACTTATATGGGTGCTGCTGGGGCAGGACAATACGCAAAATTGGCCAATCAAATATGCATCGCTTCAAATTTACTTGGGATTGCAGAAGCACTGACCTTCGCGAAAGACCATGGTTTAAATGAACACGCCATGTTACAAGTCATTGGTGCCGGTTCTGCTGCTTCGTGGCAAGCCATCAACAATGGTCCAAAAATGATTGACCACAACTACGCACCAGGTTTTTATGTCAAACACTTTTTAAAGGATTTGACCTTAGCTTTTGATGAAATGGTGACCCCATTGCCTGTATTAAAACAAGCCAAATCCGTTTATGAATGGCTCAGCCAAACCCATATGGATTCAGGTACGCAAGCCATCATTGAATACTACATTCAAAGCCAAAAATAACAATAGCGCATCTTTTTGAGGATGCGCTATTCTTCTGTATATATTTCGATTTTATCTTTACCATAAATTTTAGACTTATATAACGCGATATCGGCGTTATCAATCACTTTCATGTAATTGGTGTTGGTGAGATTAGTTTCATTGCATATGCCTATCGAAACCGATAATTTTTGTGTCGTTATGGCATTGATTATGTTCAATTTATCCAAATCTTTTTTGATGTTATAAAGCACTTCCAAAATACTTTCAATGGACTGATTGGTAAATACACCTATGAACTCTTCACCACCAAATCTGGCAAAAAACGTATCAGATTTGACTTGATTTTGAATGATATTACCGAGTTTTTCTAGGATGAAATCCCCTTCAAGGTGACCATGATGGTCATTATAAAGCTTAAAATCATCGATGTCGATCAACGCAACCCCGAGTGGGATTTCATTTGATTTATTGTGATTGAACACTTTTTCAATATGCAAATTAAAGGCACGACGGTTGGGTAATTTGGTGAGTTCATCCAAGTGGCTATAAGCGACAAAGAGTTCTTTCATATACAACTCTTTTCGTCGTAATTTAAGCACCATCCAGTTGATGGGTACACCGATCAACAACCCTGTAGATATTAAATATAAATCGATGTAAAACACCGACAACGGTCGACTTGGATTAAAGTAAGAAGCGATTAGAAAAACAATCCCTGAACTGACCAAAAATACCACCATATGAACTTCTTTTAACAAAAATAATGTTGGGTATAAAACCAAAAATAAAACGAAGAATATCGCTAAAAAGTCATTGATGACGTAAATGCTGATGAATATCAAACCTAAAGACATCATCCCTAAAAACTCTAAAGTCATGCGATATACTTTCTTCGGTTTAATTTTACCTGTTTTTAACATTTGATTGGTCAAATAAGCAAACGTGATTAACATGAGATAGAAATATAATAAACTTGCATAAACCAGTATATTTTCAGGGTAAAAAGAGAATGTTACAACAGTAAAAATACCGCTGATGGCTAGCGATACTAAAGAGACCATTCGTAAATTTTCAAGTGAATCTTTCGCTAGGTTATCGGCATTTTTATGGATATAACTTGCCTTGATTTCATCTTGAAGGGATTTATTCATGTTATCCCCCTTTACTATAAGTACGTATAAGGATTTTAGCACATTTCATAAGAAAAAAATAGTTTATATTATTTATAATGAAAAAAGTCCTTAATTTCGGACTTGTTTCACTTTTTATGTTTTTGTTTATACATCATTTGGTCGATATGATTCATAAACTTATCGAATTGTTCATAATTGTCATCAAATCGACCATAGCCAATCGACAAACCCAGTTCATACTCCAAATATTTTTCACGATTAAATTGTGAAATTTGGGTTTGAATCTCTAAAATCATTGTTTTCAAATCAAGGCCAGGACGGTCCTTCAATAAAACAACGAATTCATCGCCACCCAAACGGGCAAGGATATCGTGACTATTCAAAACGGATTTAACGATTTCAACCACTTTCTTGAGGGCGAGATCGCCTGCTTTATGTCCATAATTGTCGTTGATTTCTTTGAGATGGTCTAAGTCAAAGTATAAGGCATTCACGGGTTCATCGCTTTGTTTTTTAGCCAAACGATTGATGTGTAGAAAAAATGTTTCACGGGTCCAAGCCCCAGTTAAATAATCCAGATGAATGACTCGTTGTTGTAAGAATAGATACATCAAAATCAGTGCGAAAGCCACACTTGGCCAGATGGTTAAGATACCATAATAAGACCCTTGAATTGCCCCACCCACCATCGGTAAGGTTGTGGAAACCAACAATAAAATCTTGTCTTGTTTCATAATGGCTTTACGGTTTTGTATAACCACAATCAGTGAAAATAAGACATAAACATAGGTAGCAATCGTGACGATTGGATAACCTGAGTTTCTGACGTATTGTCCATCAATCACATCAAAAATAAAATGGGTCCAAGGGTTGGTAATGACCACCATGAGGTTGATGATTTGGGGAAAAAACAATAAGTAGTGCACCCAACTGTTTTTCTTAAGGTTAGGCGCGAACATCGAACGGATGAGATAAAACCAGGATAAAGTCAAAATTGGACCCACAGCGAACAATACGGTATTTAACCAAATGGCTAGAAACACAGAGGTAGGGTCATTTTGACCATCGATGATGATGGTGTAAGCTTCAATGAGTAAAATGAACACAATGATCCATGAAGTCACTAAGTATCCAATGGAGACCGGGTCCTTCCGATTCAAGCGAAAATAGGCGATGACCGATATCAACATCAATAAAAAGGCGGTCATAAAACTGACGTCGGTTTGATAATACAGTTGCATAGCATCGCCTCCTTATGGTTATATTATACTACTATTTATAATTTACATTGACTTCTTTTAATCTCTCGCAATAACCAAAAGAAACCTAAGATCAATAAAGCCATTGAAATGAGTTTGTATGGTAAACCCGCCAGTGGTAAAACTGCCACTGAAAAGGTTATGCCCACCACCGCAAAGAAAGCAATCACGCATGAGGTACACCCATAGGTTAACACCCCAAACAGTACAGAAAACATCGTCATAAACGTGCCTTTGCCTTCTTTTTTAGTTAAATCCACGAGAGCACTCGATAAATTGAACATGAATGCAGACATCAAAGACATCACAATATTGAGTGCGATATTGATGTAGACCAAATACGCACCATATTGTCTTTCCATGTCAAAATAGCCACCATTCAAGGTATCCAGTAAGAAATAAATGACGATGAAAAAAATGCTATAAATAACAAATGAAATGATAAACTTAGGCGTTTTTTGTTTTTGTAGTACAAGACTTAACATAGATGATTGCTCCTTTTTAACATATGTATTCTCATTATATCAAAGACCAAAGCATCATAGTCTATGGATGCTCCTTTTTAACACATTTATCACTTAAACACATAAATCTAGAATGGCTTGATACATCGCTTTGTTTACATTAAAGTGTTCATTTAAAAACTCAAGCGCTGCTTTCGCAGATGCTTTGTTGTTTAGGTAGCCTTGTTTAATTTTCGATAAAACGTCAAATGCTTTTGTAAAGCGGTTTTCGATTCGTCTTTCAAAGACAAATGGATCAATCAATGCTGGTTTAGACGAGTATATTTCTTGAAATAATTCAACAATCAAGGAAGCCGCGTAAACTTGGATGAAACTGAATGCAGAAGCGGTTTCGCCACGGTGATCACGTTTCAAACCAATATAGAGATTGGTGAGTGCTTCATTCACCAAAAAATCCACCGAACGACGCTTCATTGAAGGTACCTTTTTAGGCATCACCCAAGATAAATCAAATCCAGGTTTGGCATAAATGATTTTGCCTTCTGTAAAAGCAATCTCCGGTAATTCTTCTTTTTCAAATACAGCAAACTCAGCGAACACATCGTCATCAAACAATACTTTATGTCCATCTTTGGTATTCTTAAATTGGAACACCATCGGTTTAATCGCCAACCAGGATAAATCATCGATATAGTCTTGTTTATGTCCCGTTTCAACGATCAAAAAGAAATCCATATCTGAATAATCATCCATACGACTGATTTCAGACATACTCCCCAAACCCAATAAACATGAAACGTTTGGATCCTTTTCTAAGGATTGTCCTAATTGTTGTAAAAATAGAAATGCTTTTGACATAAGCTCACCCCTCATACAACCATTATACAAAACATGATATAAATATCATCCAAAATTCGTGTAAAATTGACTTGATTTTGATTTTGATAATCCGTATAAAGAGATTAAATTCGAAGATTGAGATGAGTAATTCAGGTAAACGTATTTAGCGAGTGCATGATGGTGAAAGATGCATATACCGACTAACTGGATGAATGGACTCATGAGAAGCTAGGGGAAATCAGAGTATCCGATGCCGTAGCCCACGTTATCAGGCAAAAATATTAAAGTCTTCAATGATGGCGTATTTTGTAATAAGGAGAATATCATTCTCAAATTTGGGTGGTACCACGAGCACTTCGTCCCAATACAACGAGTGCTCTTTTTTTATACTCAAATACAAATACTCTAGGCTTTAAGGAAAGGTCTATTATGGAATTTGGTAGTTTTGGCGGACAATTTGTCCCCGGGAAGATTTTGGATGCGGTCAAAAAAGTAGAAAAAGCTTATGAAGAAGCGATGAAAGACCCATCTTTTTTAGAGGAGTACAGACAGTACTTAAAGGAATATGTTGGTAGACCTTCATTACTTTATGAAGCAAAAAGACTTTCGGATCACTTGGGTGGTGCGAGAATTTTCTTAAAACGTGAAGACTTAAACCACACGGGTGCTCACAAGATTAACAATGTGCTGGGTCAGGCATTATTGGCTAAAAGGATGGGCATCAAAAAACTCATCGCTGAAACTGGGGCTGGCCAACACGGCGTAGCTACAGCGACGGTTGCAGCACTCATGGGTATGGATTGTGAAATCCACATGGGTGCGGTGGATGTTGAAAAACAAAGTTTAAATGTGTATCGTATGAAGATGCTTGGGGCTAAAGTGGTTGTCGTTGAAGCAGGTTTAAAAACCCTTAAAGAAGCCGTTGATAGTGCATTAATCACTTGGGCGAATGAACTCGATACCACGTTTTATTTGATTGGTTCTGCCGTTGGCCCACACCCCTATCCAATCATGGTCAGAGAGTTTCAAAAAGTCATTGGTGAGGAAATCAAAGCCCAACTACAAGCCAAAGAACAACGTCTACCCGATTACGTCATCGCTTGTGTGGGTGGCGGTTCAAACGCAATTGGTGCCTTCTATGATTTCATTCAAAACCCATCTGTTAAACTCATTGGTGTAGAAGCTGCGGGCGATGGTATTGATACCAAACGTCACGCAGCTACGATGACTTTAGGTAAAACCGGTATCATCCATGGGATGCAAACCAAAGTATTATTAGAAAACGATGGATCGATCAGTGAAGTTTATTCCATTTCAGCCGGGTTAGATTACCCTGGTGTTGGTCCAGAACATAGTTATTTAGAATCCATTCATCGTGTTCAATATGTCTCCGCTACAGATCAAGAAGCGGTCGATGCGTTCATGTTACTCACCAAAACCGAAGGCATCATCCCTGCGATTGAATCGTCACACGCGGTGGCTTACGCCATCAAACTCGCACCTACTTTACCAAAAGAAAACATCCTCGTCATCAACCTTTCAGGTCGAGGAGACAAGGATGTCAAACAAATTGCGAGATTTTTGGGTGAAACGTTAATCGATTGATTTTTGATAGGTCAGTTGAAACCCTTCAATACGCAGTTGGTATCCGTTAAAAAGCATAGGTAAATCAGAAATTGATTGGATTTTATTCAGAACAATATGGCGCAATAAAGCCCCGCGTTGTTGCTTATTAAAGACCGAAATGGCTTTACATTTACCGGCTTTACAATCGATAAAATGAACTTCATATACTGGAGTAATCGGACTGATTTTGGATGTAAATTCATCACTGGCTAAACTGAGGATGGGTTCCATCTCTCCTTTAAACTTTTCCTCAAACAGTGGGACCCACAAGGTATTCAAATCTAACCCTGAAATTGTAAAGTCTAGTCTGTATGGTTTGATCAAATCCAGTGGACGAATCACGCCATAAAGCGCATCGATGATGTAAACATGATCATGCATAAATTGCCGAGAACCTTCATCCAATATGTCGGTATTGAGTGCCTTATAGGATTCACCATAATAGTAATCGATGGCAACATAACTTGGATTGTTAGTGAAGTTCTTGTAAAACCCATACACTTCTTCTGTAAGGTCATCACTGAGTTTGAACTTTTTAGATAGGTTGGTTTTTGACCATTTAGAAATCGTTTTTACCAAATTCATGGTTGGTTTATGAAGGTTTATATCGTGATTATGCGGCTTGGCTTCACGAAAGCTTTTGGCAGGTGCGAATAGAATCTTCATCGACATACCTCCTTGTCCACATACCATTATAACGGATTTAACACACTTTTCAAAAAGGCTGCTGTTCTGGGTTCTATAGGGGTATTGAAAATAACCTCAGGTGTGCCTTGTTCAATGACTTTACCTTTATCCATCACGATGATTTCATCGGCGAATGCTTTCGCAAACCCCATTTCATGGGTCACGACGATCATCGTCATTCCAGAATGGACTAAGTTTTTCATGACTGAAAGGACTTCGCCAATCATTTCTGGATCTAAAGCGGATGTGGGTTCATCAAACAACATCACTTCTGGGTGCATCGATAACGCTCTAGCAATCGCGATACGTTGTTTTTGTCCCCCAGAAAGTTGGTTGGGATAATGATGCTTCTTTTCAAGTAAACCCACTTGTTCAAGTAAACCTAATGATACTTGAGTGGCTGCTTGAATGTCTCTTTTTAAAACATGGATTTGTGCACTGTTGATATTATCCAACACCGTCATGTGTGGGAACAGGTTAAAGTTTTGAAAAACCATACCCACACGTTCACGGTGTTTTTCTATGGGGTAAGACTTTGATGTGATATCTTGATTGTCTTTGAATATATGGCCACTGGTTGGTTTTTCCATCAAGTTTAACGTTCTCAATAGCGTGGATTTACCTGACCCTGAAGGTCCAATGATGACATACACTTGGTTCTTTTTTAATTCTAGGGAAACATCGTCAATCGCGATGGTACCATCTGAAAACACTTTGGATAGATGGTCGATTTTAAATAGATTATTTGGCATCGGATTTCTTGAGTCTCCTTTCAAGGGCACCCATCAGTTTCGCAGTTGGAAAAGTGAGTGCAAAATAAAGAACCGCAACCACGATATACGTCTCTTTGACTGCATACGTGCCTGCTTTTACCATCGAGGCCATATACATGAGTTCAGCGATACCTAAATACATGAATATGGAGGTTTCTTTGATCATCGTGACAAATTCATTGCCTAAAGCTGGAATGATGTGTTTGATGGCTTGTGGGAGAATGACCACACGCATCGTTTTGGATTTAGAAAACCCTAAACTGAGTGCCGCTTCGGTTTGGCCACGATCCACCGACAAAATCCCACCACGGATGATTTCAGATACATACGCCGATGAATTGATGAGTAGCGCCAGCATCCCTGGCACAAATGAGGATAAATCAATGCCTAAAAATAGCGTTACAGGCAATTTTATGAATGAATATATCAATAACACTTGAACCAATAAAGGGGTCCCACGGATGATTTCAACATAGGTGGTGCCCAAGTATTGGAGTGGTTTATTAGTAGAAAGACGCAATAACGCTGGAATTAAACCCAACATCGAACCCAGGATGACGGAAATCACGGCTAGGATGAGTGTCATCGCTAAACCGCTAGCGAGTAACCCCAAATAATAGGGATCAAATATAAAACTGAAATTCATGGTTAGCTATTGAGGATGATGGCATCCGCAACGATCTGATCCATTTTACCGGATTCAATCAACTCGGTTAATACAGTGTTGATGACTTTCAACAATTCTGTATTACCTTTTTGAACTGCTACCGCTGAACCACCATCAGGGTCACCAATTTGAATGGCTGCAATCGCGAGTGAAGTTTGATTTAAAACATAGCCATCCGCGACTGGTTTTTCCATAATGACCGCATTTACTTGTCCATCCATCAGTCTCATGACCAAATCCGGAATCGATTGAATGAATGATTTTTGAGCAAAAAAGAATGTATCGTTCGCCAAATCTTGTTGGATTGAACCCATTTGTGCTCCAATACGAATGTTGGCTTGATCTAAAGCTGCAATCGATGTATAGGTATTTACCATCGACTTTTGAATGAGAATCACTTGGGTTGCTTCATAATATACCATTGAAAAATCGACTTGTTGTGCACGTTCTTCGGTAGGTGTCATCCCTGCCAAAACGAAATCAACTTTGCCGTTTTCTAAGTCATCCAATAAAAAGTCGAACCCTTTATTGACAACTTTTAAGTTTTTGCCTAATGCTTTAGCAATCTCTTTGGCGATTTCGATATCGATCCCTACCAAAGTATTTTTACCATCGACTTGTTTTGGCCACTCATAAGGTGGGTAATCCGCCGATGTACCGAGTGTGATGTAGCCTTCATAAGCGTCATCGATGATGTAGGTGTAAATGTTCGAAGATGTGCTGCATCCGCTTAATATCCCTACAAATAATAGTAATGCTGTGATGAATAATCCCTTTTTCATAATACCCTCCTGTGAAAAAAGATTTTTTTATTTGCCAAGGACGGATAAACCGCGGTGCCACCTTGATTCTGGAAAACTCCAACACTCGAACCGTTAACGCCGGTATACGTTTAAATCTTTCTTGGGTTTTGAGGTACTTTATAAAATAAAAAGTCCCTAGCATTATATGCTAAGGACGAAATATCGCGGTACCACCTTAGTTCTAGAATCATAAAAAACTCTAGCCCTCATATCGTTAACGCCGACTTACGTTTAAACCTCAAGACTTCGATTTAAAAGCTCCCAAGCACGTTCATTGGATAACGCACCAGTTCACACCAACCACTGGTTCTCTTAAGCTGTTACTTGCCAATTACTACTCTTGTTCATCGCTTGATTCATAATTATAGAACTTTTTTTCAGATGTGCAAGCGATTTTGTGTTGAAAACGTTTTTATTCGATGACTGTTTTGGTATCCTCTTCTTGTTGAACTTTTTTGAAAATGGTTGGTAGACTAAATAAGCTGATGACTAAGCCAATACCAAGACTTTGGAATAGTATCGGTCCGACTTCAGGGTCTGAATAGACGACCACATAATTCGAAAGGACGATTGCGCCATCATTATTGATAATGACATAGGTCGCGATGACGAAGTTTGCGAATAATACACCCAATAAAGTCACACCTATGATGACATACTTGGTGTAGTTCACAACCACTCCACCAAATTTTTTATAAAAATAAAACGCACTGTAACCAATCAGCACACCTAAAATAGCTGCGAAGAAACCAACGAATAAATCTACTAGAATCCACGGAATCGTACCGATGGCAGCACCAAATAGCGCACCTATAAAGGATTTAGCAAAAGGATTCTTTTTAACTTCAACTGGGGTACTTTCAATCTCTTGAATTGCATTTTGCTTACATGCTTCGTGGCCTTTTACAGTCAAACCATTGATGGTGACATTTGTATCTGGTTCTCCTTGTTCACAAAATGGACAAGCGGTGTGGGGTTGAATCGATAATTTTTGGAGTACGGCAACCAAACCTTCGGTGTAATCTTTAAGACTTTGAAGGCTCAAACCTTTGAGGTTACCTTGCCATAAGAATGTAACCATCGAAGTATTTGATTGGGTCACACTCAATTTCAAATTTTTGGATGTACCTTTCAATTCATTCTTTAATGCTGTGATGTTTTGTTGTGTTGCTTCAAGTGGAATCATGAAATGATGTTGATTCGCGATTTGATTTTCGACAAAGTTGAATTGATACCCTTCAATCTCTTTATAGGCAAAATTGCCCTTGAAGGTTGCTCCAAACTCAGTCATTTTTCTCAATGTAGCCATAATTTTCTCCCTCTATATAATATATTTATTGGATAACCAAAAAAATAATAGCATATATTTTATAAAAATTCTATTCTTTTTTAAAAAAGAAAAGCGCGTTTTCACGCGCTTCTCCAAGATTTAACGTTATTCTTTTGGTTCGTCTTTTTGAGTTAATTTGCCTGTTGCGAAACCTGCCAATAAACTTGCAAGGTCTAACCCTGTTGCTTCTTTAACAGATTCCAATACTTTGGTGCTCGAATTGACGATGTCACCCATGAGTTTGGTATTGTTACCATCCCCGTACATGACGATCTTTTCAACTTGTGTTAGAGGTTCAGCAGCCGCTCTAACGATATTTGGTAATACATCGGATTTAAGAACCAATTCAAGGACAGCGGCAGATTCCATTTTCTTCATCGCTTCGGCTTTCTTTTCAATCGCTTCAGCTTCGGCGATACCAACGGCTTGGATACCAATCGCTTTTTGTTCTTGAGCATACTTTTCAGCTTCTGCTTGAAGTTTAAGACCACGTGCAGCGCGTTCTTGTTCAGCCAATTGTGCTTCAGCTTCTTTGGTTCTTACATAAAGTTCAGCATCCGCTTTTTGTTCTCTTGCATAACGTTCAGCTTCTGCAGCTTTTTTAATTCTAGCTTCGAGTGTCTTTTCTTCAACTTCGACTTCTTTACCGCGTAGTTCAATTTCCTTTTCACGACGTGCAATTTCTGCATTTTGTTTGGAAATGTTGATGGTCTTCGCTTCATTCGCAAATTGAATTTCATAGGAAGCATCGGCAGTCGCTTTCGCGATATCTGCTTTTTGTTTCAATTCAGCTTGTCTTAGCGCAAGTGAGTTGTTTTGTTGTTCGATTTCAAGCTCAGCTTTAATTCTCGCGTCATTGGAAAGTTCTTTCGCTTTAGAAACCGCAATTTCAACTTCTTTTTCGGAGTTTGCTCTTGCAATCGAAGCATCCTTACGGATTTGTGCGATATTGTCGACCCCAAGGTCATCGATAACGCCGTTCTTGTCTGCGAAGTTTTGGATGGTGATGTTGACGATGTCTAACCCCATCTTCTTCATGTCTGCAAGTGCGGATAATTTCACTTGTTCAGCAAACTTATCACGGTTTTGAACCAATTCACGTAATTTCATTTGACCAATGATTTCACGCATGTTACCTTCTAATACTTCTTTCGCAATTTGTTTAACATCTTCTAATGATCTTGTTAAGAAAATTTCCCCAGCAAGGCGGATGGATCCTTCATCGGATTGAATCTTGATGTTTGCAACACCATCGACGAAAATGTTGATAAATTCGTTGGTTGGTACAGCAGAAGACGTACGAATATCTACCTGAATAAGGTCAAGTGGTAAATAGTCGATTCTTTGAATAAATGGGATACGAATGGTCGCTTTCCCAGTAACGATACGGGACCCTCTAGGTCCGGTGATGATGACGGCCTTGTCTGGACGAACCTTGACATAGGACATGACAAATAAAACAATCAGTACAACTAAGATAATGACTAAAGCGGTTAAAAATTCTTGCATGTGTTCATCTTCCTTTCAACGTATTCATTTTATAATAAAAATCATGCATATGCAATATGTTTTAAAAAAAACTATAAATTTACATTCTTTATCTCTCAAAACTGCAACCTTAAGCGGTTATGGGTTTTTTCATGTTTTAATCTATTTAGGCCGATAATACGCCATAAAGTGTTAAATTTTGTGCGTTTTTTTGCCTTTATGGGTCTATAAGTGATATAACTATTATAGAGGTGTATGTATGCCCAGAATGGCTCGAAACAAAATCGCATCGAATGTTTTTTTAATTGTTCAAAAAAGCGAACTTCAACTGTTTCGTAACGACTTAGATCGGAAACAGTTTTTATCGTTGCTTAAAGAAACCAAATCCAAATACCAATTTGCTTGTTATGGCTTCTCTTTATGTGACGCCGACCGCTTCGGTTTGATCATCCATGTCAAGCATCAAACCATTTCGAAGATCATGCAGTCATTGATGATTGCTTATGCCAAATACTACGCGAGTGATGAAAAGCTCTATAAAGAACGTTATAAGAGCTATCCTATCAAAAACCAAGCGGATATGGCTAAAGCGTTTGATCAACTTCATCAAAAGGATTCACCTTACGCATCGCTGTGTTATTATAAAGGCGCACGTGAGGATTCGATGCAACTCATCGATTACTATACCAACCAACCGTTTGATATAAAACCACTTCAGAAGCTCGAGATTCCAGAAAAAATTAAATTGTTATGTGATGACCACCACTGCACACGTGAAGATATTAAAAACAACAAAGAGCTCAGAAATCAATGTATCCTTGAAATATACCGTGAAACGGGTTGTAGTTTAAAAGATTTAGCCAACTTATTTGAAATCAGCCCTTCGATGGTCTCCAAAATCATCAAATTTGAAGCAAACCAGTTGTAATTCAACATTCGTCCCCTTATAATGGGAGTGAAAGGTGGTTTTATGATGTTTAATTTCCAAATTGAAAAACCAAAAACCGCTTTAATTGATTATCAAACCACATACGATTTCATCGCTTTAGGACTCGGTCCTGCGGGGATGAACGGGGCTTTATATGCTAAGCGCAAAGGTCTAAAAACATTATTGGTCGGATACGATTTAGGCGGTCAACTCAACAATACTTCGGACGTCGATAACTATCTCGGTTTAGGGAATGTCGATGCGAGCGTAATGATTCAAAAATTTAAAGAGCACATCACTGCTTTAGAGGTACCAATGCTCACTGAAGTCAAGGTGACTTCAATTCAAAAAAACGATCTATTCGAAATCGGTTTAGACAATGGTGAAACCTTAAAAACTAAAACGTTGTTGTATGCATTTGGTGGTAACCCTAGAAAATTAGGTGTGCCTGGTGAACAACTGTATGCTTCAAAAGGGGTCTCCTACTGTGTGACCTGTGACGCCCCATTCTTCAAAAAAAGACACGTCATCGTGGCTGGTGGTGGAAACAGTGCTTTAGACGCTGTCATCGATTTATCGAGAATCGCTTCGAAAGTCACGGTTGTCCATAGAAGCCAATTCAAAGGTGACCAAACCACCGTGGATCAAATCAAAGCATTACCCAATGTGGCAATCCATTTAGAAACTCAAATCCTTGAAATCCAAGGGGACATCACGATGACTGGTGTACGTGTTTTAGATAAGAAAACACAAACCGAATCGTTCATTGAAGCCGATGGTATATTCATTGAAATCGGACATATTCCAAATTCGTCGCTATTAGAAGGTTTGGCCGAATTAAACGATTCGAAAGAAATCAAGGTCGACCGTTTCCAACAAACCTCAGTTCCAGGACTATATGCTGCTGGGGATGTCACAGATAACCCAAACAAACAAATCATCATCGCCGCTTCAGAAGGCGCTGTTGCAGCCCTAAGTGCAACCTCATTCATCAATCAAAAAGGAGATCAATAAGATGGAAAAACTATTTTCACAAGATGTAGCGAATCAAATTAAAGACATTTTTAAAGGGATGGTCAACCCAATTACCATCAAATTATACGTCGATGGCAACTGTGATACTTGCCAAGAAACCAAACAATTGTTATCTGAAACTGCAGAGTTATCCGATAAAATCAACTTAGACATCATTGAACTTGCGGATGCAGGCGATGATTTAGTCACTTATGGTATTGAAAGAACCCCTGCTTTCATCTTCTTAGATGACAAAGGTAATTACCGTGGTGTGAAGTTCAATGGGATTCCAGCAGGTCATGAAATCAATTCATTCATTTCTGCCATCATGGAAATGTCTGGCGTTGAATTCAAATTTTCAGACAAAGTCTTAGAAAGAATTGCGAAAATCAACAAACCTGTAGATATCAAAGTATTCGTTACTTTAAGCTGCCCACATTGCCCAGGTGCCGTTCAAACCGCTCACCGCTTAGCGATGCTCAACAGTAACGTTAAAGGTGAAATGATTGAAGCCCAAACCTTCTATGATTTGTCTACGAAGTATAATGTCTCAGGTGTACCAAAAATTGTCATCAACGACAAGATTGAACTTCTTGGTAACCAACCTGTTGAAGAATTCTTAAAGAAAATCGAATCCTTATAGGATGAAGCCCGATTGGGCTTTTTTTCTTAGAAAAACGACTTTTTATTGGTATAATGAAATTAGATAATTCGATTTCAAGGAGCCCATATGACCCATAGACTACTGATCATCAATCCAGGTTCTACTTCAACCAAAGTAGCCTTATTTGAAAATCAAACCCAATTGATTAAAAAAACCATTTCACACGATCCCATCACTTTAAAACAATTCAAACGCATGATTGACCAGTATGATTTTAGAAAACAAGCCATTTTGGATTTCATTTTAGAAGCGGGTTATGATGTTCAAAAACTCACCGCTGTGGTTGGCCGTGGTGGTCTTCTCAAACCATTGGCTTCTGGGACATACCAAGTCAATGAAGCGATGAAAAGCGATTTAAGACATGCCATTCGTGGTGAACATGCTTCGAATTTAGGGGCTTTAATCGCGGATGCGATTGCTCAACCCTTAGGTATTAAAGCCTTCATCGTTGATCCCGTAGTTGTCGATGAAATGCACGATTTAGCCCGCTATACAGGCATGAAAGAAATCGAAAGGGTCTCAACTTTTCACGCTTTGAACCAAAAAGCGGTCGCTAAGAGGGCAGCGAAAGATTTGGGCAAACCTTATGAATCTTTAAACCTCATCATTGCCCATTTGGGTGGTGGCATTTCTGTGGGTAGCCATGAACGTGGCAAAGTCATCGATGTCAATAACGCTTTAGATGGCGATGGACCCATGTCGCCTGAACGTAGTGGGTCGGTACCCCTTGGTCCACTGTATAAAATGTGTTTTTCCGGTCAGTATACCTTAGAGGAAATCAAGCGTAAGAATTATGGTGAAGGTGGTATGGTTGCCTACCTAGGTACCAACGATGGTATGGAAATCATGAAACGCATCCAAGCTGGTGATGCGCTTGCTACCAAAATCCATGAAGTCATGTGCTATCAAATTGCTAAAGAAATTGGTGCTGCTTCTACTGTCTTAAAAGGACAAGTCGACGCCATCATTTTAACCGGTGGATTTGCTTATAATAAACTTACGACAGATTTGATTACTTCACGTGTGTCATTCATCGCGCCTGTCCATATTTACCCAGGTGAAGATGAAATGCTTGCGTTAGCTGAAGGTGCATTACGTGTTCTCAACCAACAAGAGGAGGTCAAAACCTATGCCTAAAACCATTCAAGACTTGATTGATTTAGCCAAATCGAAACCTAAAAAACGATTGGTGGTAGCGGTAGCGAATGATCCTTATGTATTAAAAGCTGTCGAACATGCCAGACAAGTATTGAATATAAAACCCATTTTGGTGGGGGATGAGATTGCCATTACACATGAAATCAACCTACTCCATTATGATTTAAATGCCTATCAAATCATCGATGAACCCAATGGGGTCGAAGCTTGTAAACAAGCAACACTGTTGATTCGACAAGGTGAAGGTGACATTTTAATGAAGGGTTTGATTGATACATCGATATTGCTTAAAGCTGTATTGGATAAAGATTTCGGTATCCGTGGTAAAAGACGTTTATCGCACATCACTTTACTAGAACTCAAACATTACCATAAGTTACTCTTATTGTCGGATGCTGCGATGAACATCGCGCCAGATGTTGAACTCAAAAAAGAAATCATTTTGAATGGGGTCGAAGTACTGCATAAAATTGGTGTTGAAAAACCAAATGTGGGGATCATCGCTGCCGTTGAAAAGGTTAATCCAAAAATGGTTGCGACCACAGATGCTCAAAGTTTAATCGATACCCACAATGACCCGTCTTATCAAATCGGTGGCCCCTTTGGGCTAGATAACGCCATCAATAAAGAAGCCGCCTTGCATAAGGGTGTCTATGACCCAATGGCAGGCGACGTCGATTTCTTATTGATGCCAGCGATTGAAGCCGGTAATATTCTTTATAAAGCATTGATGTTTTTATCCGATGCGAAGAGTGCAAGCGTCGTTTGTGGTGCTACCCACCCAATTGTCTTAACCTCACGTGCCGATAGCGATGAGACCAAATTCAACTCGATTGCGCTAGCTACCCTACTATAATTAATAAAAGGACGTCCATTTTGACTGGGCGTCCTGTTTTTTTAATTGAGTGTGACGGTCATAAATACGGGGTTATGGTCACTGAATTGGAAGTCATCCTGAATCACATGGACCGAACCCACAGTGATGTTGTTTGAAACAATGAAGCCATCGATGATGTAGTATTGGGTCAATTCACTGGTTGGTTCATACGGTTGATTGAGTAGTCGACACGTTGGTTCAGTGATGTCTATGCCCCATTGATAACCAGCAGGTAAGAAAGTCGATTCAATCGGATAAGCTTGATACAACCCTGGTTTGGTTGGATACACATCAACAGCGGTTGGGAAGGTTTGATTGAAATCCCCACCAATGATGACATAATTGCCAAGGGCTGTTTGATCTTCCATGAATGCTTTTAAATAAGCCATTTCTTGGGCTCTCAATGACCCATCGCCATCATAAGCAGACATATGTAAGTTGACAACCACCAATTTTTTAGTCGACCCAGTAATTGCATATGTATTAACCATCATAGCGCGTTTTAAATTCGCAACCCTAAGTGGCCAACTGAATTCACCTGGGAATTGATGACGTATAGAAGATTCTACTTCAAAACGGCCTAACGTTTGAATCCCACTTTTGACTGGTCCAATATAATCGGTCAAGGAGACTGGGAATGGTACGAATACAGCGTTAAAGTTATAAGCAAAGGTGGAATGATACGTTGGTAACAATGCTTTATAATGGTTGACTTGATTGATATCATAGCTTCTTCTCGCCTTTAAATCGACTTCTTGAAGTAAATAAAAGTCAGCCACATTTGAGGTGATGAGATTTTCAATCCCTGACAAATACCCTTCAACCACCGATTTGTTATCGGGTCTACCTTTTTGTCCGCCATCCATGACGAAATCTTCATCCTCACCTAAACCCGCATAACCCGTATTGAATGTCATGAAGGTCAACGTTTGGTTCGCTGCGACTCGATTGGTTGGGTTTTGTTCAATATCCACCGTTTCAATTGGTTCAGGTTTGTATTCTGTTAATGTTAAGTAGCCCACAAAGCCACCTGCCACCAAAATGATCAGTACAACTATTTTTAAAATCCATTTAAACAGTTTTTTCATTGTATATTACCGTCCTAATTTGTATTTTACCACTAAAATGGAACTTTCGATTCAAATGTCACTTTTTCTAAAGATTTTGGATGGATGAATGACACGCGATGAAAATGGAGTGCTAATCGATCGTAAGGTAAGCCACCATACAGTTTATCACCCAAAATCGGATGACCTATGAA
>JAEZHT010000052.1 GCA_023436805.1 Bacillota bacterium | reverse complement strand
CACCAAGTGCCAGTGGCATTAAAAATGCTGAAGTCATCGCCCCTGAAACGGCACCGCCAGAGTCAAATGCGATGTATGAGAAAATCGGTGGGGATATAAAGGTTAAAGATAATGCAATCATATACCCTGGTAGAATGATCCACCAAATACTGATGCCTGTAATGACACGTAATAACGCAAAACCAATGGCCAGTGCCACCCCAGTCGATAACGCAACCATCATGAGCTTACGACTGATGGCACCTGCGGATACTTCTTCGACTTGGTGATTTAAAGCGACAACGGAGGGTTCCGCAGCCACAACCATGAATCCAAAAACCATCCCAAGTGGGATCAACAACCATGTGATTTCTTTTGCAAAATAAGCACCGATATAGCCCCCGATATTGACGAGTCCACCATTGGCACCTGTAAGGAATAATACCAACCCTACGTAAGTGTAAAAGAATGCTATGAAAATTTTAATCACACGGTTTTTAGATAACTTGAATGCAAAAATCTGAAATACGATGAAAAATAATATAAACGGCAAAATGGCGATGGCCATTTGTACTAAATTGCTTAAGAAATAATCCAACATCGTTGAATTGGTATCAATCACAGGTGCACTTGGGTGGTAAAACAAACCTAAGATCAAGACACTTAAGATAGGTCCAATCGAAGCGATCCCAATCAAACCAAAGGCATCGAGTTCAGACGCTTTGTCACCACGGGCATGGGAAATACCAAACCCCAACGCCATGATGAATGGCACAGCCATCGGTCCTGTGGTTACCCCACCTGAATCGAAAGCAATCGGGATAAAATCAGGACTAGACATCGAAACGATGATCGCGATGATGAATAATACACCATAAGATACAATGAATAGTGTGCGTATTGAAACTTGAAATAAAATACGAACCAAGGCTAAAACCACAAACAAACCCACACCCAAAGCGACCACAAGAATCAATACGGTTTGTGGAATCACGGCTTTAAATTGGTCGCCCAAGACCCAAAGGGCAGGTTCAGCAATCGTAATCATGAACCCAACTAAAAACGCAACCACGATGAATAGCCCTAATTTTTTACGTCTTGTAATGAAAACCCCAATGTCTTCAGCAATCGAAACGGTCGATGCGAAAGCACCAATTTGGAATATGGCTAAACCGAGAATGAGGAGTACTACCCCCACACCGAAATTCAATATATCCGTCATTTCTACACCAATCCCTAGACTGATGATGAAGATGACCGCAGACACAGGTAAAATGGCGACTGCGGATTCTTTGATTTTATCGAATAACAACGTAAACTTCATTTTTCCCCTCCTCTGCTTACACTTATAAGTGTACTAAATAATCAAAATATATCCAACCAAAAAGAGAAAAAAGTGACCGATTGGGTCAAATTATGCTTTGGCATCTATTTTTTCAATGGTTGAATCGATATAGCATAGCGCCATCGCACCCAAACCATTCCCTATAATCATCACCAAAAGATAAATCAATGATTTGATGGAATAAGCCCCAGCGATTGCGTAATATGCCATATTCGCCACGCTGTGTTCGAATTTAGACAAGATGAAGATCATCACTGCGAATAGGACAAAAAGCACTTTCGCAGTTTCAAGTTTCGCTTTACGATACCCTTCAACCCCTAAATACATCATCCCACCGCACAGGATGGATAATAATAAGACTTTAATCAATCCATTTTCCAGTTTCAGTTCAACCAATGCTTCTGTTTTAACAATGATGGGTAGTTGCATGAGTCTAACAAAGACCCCGATGATGAATGTCCCAAGGATATTGCCTAGTAAAGTCATCCCAAGCACACCCAGATAGTTTTTTTCTTTCACCCAATACCCAACCTTACCGGTATATAGATAATAGCCCGAGGATACAATCATCAACAGACCAAAACTAAATAACAATGACCCTAAATAGGCATTGTCCACCGATAAATAAGCCACCGCTGCGATGCCAATCAATAACCCTGCATACAGCGCTTTTAAAAAAATAGATTTCATGCTTAACCCCTTATGTTTATAGTTTATTTATAGCCAATTGAGCCATAAAATAGAATCCTTATCATATCATTTACCTTTGATTTTTATCATTTGTTACAATGAATTCGAAAGGATGATGACGATGTATATTATCACACGAGTGCTCAAAGTTGAAAAGGGCCAGAAAACCATTTTACAAGAGCGTTTTAGTCAACCCTTCCGTTTACAAACCGTCGATGGTTTCATCAAACGTGAAGTGTTGATTGATGAGAAAAACAAAGATTACGATACCTACCGCGTTTCGATTTATTGGACCTCCCGTGAAGCATTTTATGCCTGGGAAGGTTCAGAGGAACATAAGGCACTGCATAAGGGCGGTAAAAGCCATGGTGAGATGCCTGGGGTCATCGAATCTTCAAAAGAAACCTTTTTCGAACTTTCAACTGTAGTTGCTAAATAAAAGCCACATGTCGTGGTTTTTTTATTTAGCCTAAAGCAATATCCAGTATCATCATGATGATGAACCCCAACACAAACCCAAAGGTCGCGTAGTGCTCACCTTTTTCATCCACGATATCTTTCGATTCTGGGATGAGTTCTTCAATCACAACATAGATCATCGCACCTGCAGCGAATGTCAGTGCATAAGGTAAGATTTGACTGACAACATTGACCAAAATCGCGCCAATAACGGCTGAAATGGGTTCAACTAAAGCAGAGGCTTGTCCATAGAAAAAGGATTTTCGACGGGAGTTGCCTTCTTGTCTGAGTGGGATGGATACCGCTGCACCTTCTGGGAAGTTTTGAATCCCAATACCGAGGGCCACAGCGATGGCTGCGTATAAAGCTATTTCTGGGTTAGTTGCTAAACCGACAGCACCAAATGCCACACCAACCGCCAACCCTTCAGGGATGTTGTGCAATGTGATTGAGAATACCAAAAGAATATTACGTGATAATTTGGTTCGAATCCCTTCTTGGAGTGATTCTTTACCAAAGTGAATGTGTGGGATGATTTTATCGAATGCGAATAAAAACCCTGTACCCACCAAAATCCCAATGGCTGCTACCAACCAAGGGATGGCCCCTTGGGCTTCTGCCATATCAACCGCAGGGATGATTAAGCTCCATACGGATGCTGCGATCATGACACCGGCTGCGAAGCCAAGCATCATGTTATATACATTTTTATGAATGCCTTTGAAAAAGAATACCAAGGAAGCCCCAAGCGCTGTCAACGACCAAGTGAGTATGCCACCCAATAACGCGAGTTGCCAAGTATCCAATCCAAGCAAGTAATTCAACATAATAACACCTTCAATTTCCACCCATCATTATAGCACCAATATCGATAAAATAAGCCCTATACTAAGCGCTTTTCTAAAGAAAATGCTTTCTTGAAAAAACTATAGGAACATCGCCATATAAATCGGATAGGTGATGACATTTTTGGTATTCGAAACGTTATTCAAAGACAGTTTAATGGCTTGAGTCAAACCGAAGTTTTCAAACATACTTTCAATCATTTTGGTTTTTGGATTATCCGCTTCTTTAACTTCCAACACCGTATTTTTATCGTTAAATTTGATTAAGAAATCTGCTTCCAACGTGGTGTTTCGATCGAAGTAATACAACTTCTTCCCATTTTTCATCAATATATCAGCGACTACCGCTTCAAGCAATGCCCCATGGTACGCTTTGAGTTTGCCTGTATGGATGGCAATTTGGGCATCCCCACCATAAGAGGATGTCAATAGACCAATGTCTTTATAATAGACTTTAAACACGTCGTATTTGGCTTGTTGCGCATACGGCATTTTTGGCAAGTTCAAATTGAAACAAATGTCGACCATGTCGGCATAGTATAACCACAATAAATTCTTCTCATATTTACGTGCCGCTGTTTTGGCTTCAACAAACCCATATTGGAATTTTTTATTTTCTTTGTCAAGCTGAAATGGCACCGATAAGAAACATTTCACAGATTTTGTAAAGTCTGGTTTGGATAAGTATTGTTTCATATCCTTCGTATAGGTTTGAATGATTTTCGCATGTTTTTTAGTCACTAAACTGAAATTATGGGTATTTAAAAACGAATTGACAACTTCTGGCATCCCACCCACAGTCATATACTCATAAAACACATTGAGCATCAATTCATGGAGTGCATCTGGTACTGGGATTTTATTGGTAAAATAGTGTCTTAAATCATTCATGATGTTTGAAGATACACCACTCGCCCACAAGTACTCTTCGAAATCGAGTGCATTCATGTCTAAAATTTGTTCATAACTGTATGGATTGGTTGGAAAAATATCTGGGTTGATACCAAAATAAGAGGTCGCCATGATGACATCAAACTTTTGGTTGTTGACGAAGTTTTTAACCGCGACACGCACATTTGGACACAGATGAATTTCATCAAAGAAAAACAAAGTTTGACCCGAAACGATGCGTTCGACTTGTAAAAATAGACTGACTTTTTTAATCAGGGTGGTCACATCCAAGTTTTCATTGAATACTGGGATCAATTCTGGATTTTTTTCAAAGTCCACTTTGACGACATACTTGTAGTTTTCTTTCGCAAATCGTTCGATGGATGTGCTTTTACCTACGCCACGTGGTCCTTTTACAAGTAAAGCTGGACGACTTGGGTTCTCACGCCAGAGCGCTAAATCTTGGTTAATCTTTCTTTTCAACATATTATCACCACAATCATTATAGTTAAATGATCGTTTTTTAGCAAGTGTATCCACATATTTTTTTAACGTTATTTTTGGATTTTTGCATATTTTATCATTTAATACACAAAGAAAAAACCTTCCGTATAGAAGGCTTTTCCCTTGGAGAAATCTATTTATAAGATAAGATGGCTTTGAGTTCTTCTTTTACAAGCGGTAAAACTTGTTTTGCATCGGCGATGATGGAAACATCCGCGACATCAAATATTAACGCATTGGGGTCAGTATTGACCGCGATGATGAGTTCTGATTTATCCATCCCACTGATGTGTTGAATGGCACCACTGATGCCAGAGGCGAAATAGACTTTTGGATGGACTGTTGTCCCTGTTTGGCCAACCAAACGGTCTTTTTGTTCAATGTTCGCGTCAACCACAGCCCTTGAAGCAGCGACTTCACCACCGATGAGGTTAGCAATATCTTTTAATACAGGGAACATGTTCGATACCCCACGTCCACCAGCGACGATGACTTGGGCTTTGTTGAGTTCTACTTTTTTGTGGGTGAGTTTTTCACTGCTTAAAACTTTTACTTTGGACTCAGATTCGCACACAAACGGCACAGCTTTGAGTTTAGAAATTCGTGTTCTATCCTCTTCAATTTTGAATATTGAAGGTCTGATGGTCGCCATTTGTGGGATGGTATTTTCACAAATGATGGTTGCGAACAAATTACCACCCAGTGCTGGTCTGGTTGCAAGCAACAGTAATTTGTCGCTTTGTTCAAATTCTAATAACGTCGCGTCTGCAGTTAGCCCTGTGTTTAGTCTCGCAGATACCCTTGGTGCCAAATCTCTACCTTCTAAGGTGGAACCTATCAAGAACACATCCGGACGTGTGTCTTTCATCAAGTTCGTGATGGCTTTTGCATAATAATGGGTATCGTAAACAGCCAGTTTCTCATCCACGGTATAAATGATTTCATCTGCCCCACAAAAGGTCATCGCATCGATGTCTTTTGCTTGTAACGATTGACCTAAATAGACGGCACTGATTTGAACCGATGCATCGAGTTTACGACGACATTCAGAGAGTAATTCTAATCCAATGGGTTGTAGTTTCCCATAATTTTGTTCGATGAAGACCCATACATTATTCATGGTTTTTAACCTCCATATAAGGATACAATAACTTTGTAATCCATTTCGCTGCGTCTTCAGGGGTCATCACGACTTTCTCAGATTTCGCTTGAACTTGTTTGACGTATGTTTTTTTCACTTTGGTCGGTGACCCTTTTAAACCAATATGGCTTGGGTCAATATTCAAATCATTGAATGTCACGAGGTGCACTTTTTTATCGGTATTATGATAAATGTCCCACGCATTCATGTATCTAGGTTTGTTCATATCTGCCAATGTAGTCACGAGGACAGGTAATTCAACTGACAATGTGAGGACCTCACTGTCTGTGCGTTTTTTAACAATCAATTCTCGGCCATTTAAAGCGGTGATTTCAGATAGATAAGTCACTTGTGGGATATTTAAGAACTCAGCCACTTGTGGCCCTACTTGAGCGGTATCACCATCGATGGCTTGGTAACCAGCGATGATTAAGTCATACTTTAATGTTTGTAAGAAACTGGATAAGATGGTCGATGTGGCCCACGTATCTGACCCCGCAAATGCACGGTCAGAAAGTAAATAACACGCATCCACCCCACGCCCATAGAGTTCAACAAGCATCGATTCGGCTTGCATCGGCCCCATGGTCACCACAGAAACCGTCCCACCATAACGGGCTTTCAGTTTAAGTGCTTCTTCGACCCCAGCCAAATCGTTGGGGTTCACAATGCTTTGTACACCAGCACGGATCAAGGTGTTGGTTTCTTTATCAATTTTGATTTCAGTCGTATCTGGTACTTGTTTAACCAATACAATGATATCCATTAGCGTAACACCTTTCCGGCAATGACCATACGTTGGACTTCACTGGTGCCTTCATAAATTTCAGTGATTTTCGCATCTCTTAAATAACGTTCGATTTCAAAATCACGGATATAGCCATACCCACCCGTGAGTTGAATCGCTTGGTCAGCCACTTCAAAAGCAACCCTCGAGGCGTATAGTTTCGCCATCGCAGCTTTGTCAGAGTAGGATTCACCTTTTTCTTTCGCGGTTGCTGCTTGATATAACAATGCTTTAGCGGCTTCAATTTCAGTTTTCATGTCTGCAATCTTAAATTGGGTATGTTGGAATGAAGCGATGGGTTTATCGAATTGTTTTCTGGTTTTTACGTAATCGACAGCACGTTCGAATGCACCTTCTGCAATCCCAACTGCTTGGGCAGCAATCCCGATGCGTCCACCATCTAATGTAGACATCGCGATTTTGAATCCCTCGCCCAATTTACCTAATAAATTTTCTTTGGGTACTTGGACTTTATCAAATATCAATTCGCAGGTGGATGACCCGCGGATCCCCATCTTTCGTTCTTTTGGTCCAACACTGAACCCTACGGTATCTTTTTCTAAGATGAACGCGCTGATACCTTTGAGTCCGAGTTCTGGATTGGTCATGGCGAAAATAATGTATAGATCGGCGTAACCTGCATTGGTAATGAATATTTTAGAGCCAGTAATTTCGTAATAACTGCCTTTATCGATGGCTTTGGTTTGTTGTTTTGAAGCATCGGTACCTGCATTTGGCTCAGTTAAACCAAAGGCCCCTAACCACTCACCTCGATTGAGTTTAGGCAAGTATTTAGCCTTTTGGGTTTCGGTACCAAACGCGTGTATAGGAGAAGCACATAACGATGTATGGGCAGATAAAATGACCCCAGTGGTAGCACAGTATTTTGATAATATACGGACAGCATCCACATAGGCTGTGTAGCTCGCACCTACACCACCATAAAGTGTTTCATAAGGTAAACCTAAAATCCCAAGTTCAGCCATTTTTTGAACCGTTTCGATGGGAAATCTTTCTTCTTCATCGATGGTTTTCGCCAGTGGCTTCACTTCTTTTAAAGCAAATTCTTCCAACATTTTTAATAAGAGTTCATGTTTCATATTCTTGGCATCACCAGTGCGTGTCCAACAACGACGGGTTCATTGTTTTGGTTATAAGCCACTGTTTTGAACAACACACGATTTTTCTCCTCATTGATTTCTTCGGCTTCGACCGTAGCCTTGATATGGTCGTTTAAATAGACGGGTTTTACAAACTTGGAATCTTGTTGTAAATAAATCGTCCCTACCCCTGGTAATTGGGTGCCTAAAACGGTTGAAAACAAAGCATTGATGAGTCCGCCATGCGCGATTCTTTGGTGAAAAATCGAGCGTGCTGCGAATTCTTCATCTAAATGTACAGGGTTAAAATCCCCCGATACCCATGCGAAGTGTTTCACGTCTTCCTCGGTGATGGTCTTCTCGAAAAAAGCGATATCTCCAACCTTGATGTCTTTAATTGTTTTGCTTGTCATAATATTCCTTTCTTCATTATATACTATGAATAAACGTTCATCTTATCTTTATAATAGACCGATTATTCATAGATGTCAATAGGGTATAAAAGATACCTCTTGTTTTTTTCAAAGAAATCGTTTACACTAAATATAGGTGATGAAAATGGACAAAATGAACTATCGCTTACCAAAAAGAAAAGATGGTCAAAAGACATTCAATAAAATAATCAATAGTGGTAAAAAACTATTCTCAAAACAAGGCTATCAAGCGACATCGATCAATGAGATCATCGATAAGGCAAAAATCGCCACTGGAACTTTTTACATTTATTTTGATGACAAGCTCGCTTTATATGTTTACCTCTTACATCAGTACAGAGCTAAGATTGGTGAAGCCATCAACGAAGCCATCAAAGACGCAACCACACGATATGAAAAAGAACGCCTTGGTATCAAAGCATTCTTAAAGTTTGCGTGGCAAGACCCGCTATCCTATCGTATCATTTGGGAGTCGATGTTTGTCGATAAAGACATCTTCAAAGAGTACTACCAAAACTTCTCGAGTGCCTATGTTGAAAAACTCAGTACGTCTGTTGTTTTAGGTGAAGTAGACGCTGCAATCGACTTAGAAACCTTATCTTATATTTTGATGGGGATTTCGAACTTCGTGGGTTTACAAGTCCTGTTCAGAGAAACCCTCACAGACATGGACTTAGACCGCATTGTCGATCAAGTCATGTATGTATTAAAAAACGGTATGTTTAACAAGTAACAAAATCCCCGCTAACCAATGGATAGCGGGGATTTCTATTATTCTTTATGGAATGTGATGGTGAAACTAGACCCTACATTGAGTTCGGAATCAACTTGGATGATACCCTTATAATAAGATACCACATGTTTGACAATAGCCAACCCTAAACCTGTACCGTTCTGATAGAGATTTCGTGATTTGTTGACTTGATAGAATCGTTCAAAAATCCGTTGCTGATACTCTTTTGGAATACCAATACCCGTATCTTTGACGACGATTTTAATTTCGTCTTCATTTTGAGTCAATGAGATATCCATTGTCCCACCAAACTTATTGTATTTGATGGCATTTTCAATCAAATTCTTAAAGAGCGATTTAAAATCGGTTTCGATGCCTTTAAACATCACGTTATGGGTCTCTAAAGTGACTTGAATTTGCTTTTCTTGAATGAGTGGGTTTAAATCTTCCAAAACCCCATCCAATACCTTTTTCAAATTGAAAGAGACTTGGTCCATCTTTGGTCTGTTTTCGAGTCTAGAGAGTTCTAGCATGTCTTTGAGTAAGTTATCCATGATCACCACTTGGTGAATGATTTCTTGTGATAACTTTTTCTTTTCTTCTGGGGTCGCCATTTCATATAAGATGAGTTCTGCAGACCCTTTGATGGCTGTGAGTGGGGTACGCAGTTCATGGGAAGCGTTGGCGAAGAAATCACGTTTGTTGTTTTCAAGACGAATGCGGTCGGTATCATCAATCAAGGTGACCAATACCCCTTGTTTGCCTTTCGATTTCAATAGTAATTTATTATATACACTATTGACTGTGACCATGATGAATCGTTCATGGTAAGGTACTCTAAAGGATAGAGAGATGTCTTCTTCAGTGGCGAGTTTAATCGCCTCATAAATTTCTTTATTACGAATCGAAAGGATCAAATCGTGTTCTTTGATGTTAAACCATTTCTGAGCGAGTTCATTGTAAAAAATGATGGATTGGTCTGACCCGACCAATAAGATGCCTTGGTCCATGTGTTTAACCAAAATCGATAACAGTTCCTCTTTTTCGTTGAGGTTATGGATATTTCTGACAATCG
The DNA here is from genome assembly GCA_023436805.1 of Bacillota bacterium. Lineage (GTDB taxonomy): Bacteria > Bacillota_I > Bacilli_A > Acholeplasmatales > UBA5453 > Paracholeplasma. Next base: position 1,984 of record JAEZHT010000052.1, on the reverse strand, counting down.
ATTCATTGACCCCGTTGATCTCCCGTAACAATTCATTGATTTCATCGTACTGTGTGGCTGGCATGACCCATTGGTAATGACCATCCTTGATGCTTTTAACGGAAACTGCGATGTCATGGATGGGTTTCATGAAAGTATCAGATATCTTTTTATAACTGCCTACCGATAACCCTAAAATCCCCAATGAAATGATGATCAAAATGGCGATGGTTTGTGTGTTTAAGGCGATATTTTCATCCATAACGATGGCGACTCTAACGTAATTGCCATTGGCGGCGCGGTTCGCAATATACATCAAATTTAGATTGAGTGTTTCCGAATATCGGGTATAAGCGCGGCCTAGGTTTTTAATTTCAGGGTAATTGGATTGATTTCCTGAAGTTGAAATACGCATCGAATCGGCAATGGTAATGCCTTCAGCGGTGATGATGGAAATACGTTTATTTGAGTTTTGAAATTGGGTAACGAACACTTCATCTGATACAGTTTTATAATTATACGCCACCAAGGTGTCATCTAAGACAATATCGAGCATATAAGCCGATTGTCTTCGATTGACATAATTGGTGAGGGTGAATGAAATGGCTAAATATAAAACAATCAGTAAACTTGTCATCAAAAGGTGGTATAAAACGAAGGTTCGCTTCATAGTTTCACCAACCGATAACCCACCGCTCTCACAGTGATGATTTCAATGCTCGAATTCATATCTGAAAGTTTTTTACGAATCGATTTGACATGCATGTCGATGGTTCTCGACTCTAAAACCAAATCTGATCCCCAAACCAATTGAAAAATGCGGTCGCGATGTAAAACTTCATCTGGATGTTCTAACAATAGTTTTAGGAGTTCAAACTCTTTATAAGTTAAAGTAATCAATTGTGTGTTCACAAAAACTTCACGAGTTTGTAAATCCATTTGGATGTTACCAATTTCTAATCGTTGCTTGATTTTGGCTTTTCTGAGCTTATTTTGAATACGTGATAATAGTTCCAAGACCCCAAATGGTTTGGTCAAATAATCATCCGCACCTAAATCCAATCCTGTGACTTTGTCGAGTTCACTGGATAAAGCCGATAGGATAATCACCGGGATATCTTCGGTAGCTTTGGCTGCCCTCAACCGTTTCAAATGATCCAAACCCGATTCATTGGGCAACATCAAATCTAAAAGAATCAAATCCGGTAATGATTTTTCGATGGCTTCGAATAGGTCTTTACCATTTTGAAACCACATATATTCATATTTTGCGTTGCTGAGGGTTTTTTCAATCACATAGGCAATCGAATGGTCATCCTCAATAAAATAGATTTTTGGCATAAACGCTCCTTAGAATAGAGGTGTATTCTTGTGTGAACCTGTAACTAAAAATATGACCCATTCGGCGATATTGACGGCGTGGTCAGCGACGCGTTCAAGATATTTAGAAATTAAGATGATGGAGATGACATACGGTGTATCATCGACATCGTCTTTGATCCACTGGGCAGCAAGTTGAATCATTTGTCGGTATTCATGGTCAACTATATCGTCTTGTGCAATGATGAGTTTCGCTAAAACAGCATCCTCACTCACCAAAGCTTCAATTGCCGATTGAACCATATGTTCGGCGTGTTTAGCCATCGATAAAACGACCGATAAATCACGCACAAATTGGTGACCTTCTAGATGTAAGGAAATTTCTGAGATGTCTGATGCGTGGTCACCAATGCGTTCAATGTCTGTGAGTATTTTCAAAATGGTTGTGACCAAACGTAAATCTTGGGCGATGGGTTGTTCTTTCCAAATGATTCTTAACGCTTGTTTGGAAATTTCTTCTTCCATCATATCAATTTGATCATCGGCTTTGATGATGTTTTTGGCTAAAACCAAATCGTTGGTTTCAAAACTTTTTAAGCCATCTCTGACATTGGCTAAGGCTTGGTCAGCCATTTCAATGACCGATTTTTTGAGTTGATTCAAGGCGGTTTGATATGTATTACGA
>JAEZHT010000029.1 GCA_023436805.1 Bacillota bacterium | reverse complement strand
AACCCACCAAGCAACCTTTTCTTCAATTGTATCTAAATCTTCTGGTCCATCGATTGGTTTTGGTCCTTGGTTCGTACAACCGACCAAAAATACAACCAATAACAAGAATTGAATTGCGTACATTATTTTTTTCATGCATTCCCCCCTGGGTTTCTTGATTAGGAAACCGATTTCATAATACCCATAATCATTATAACTGCCAAAAGATGTAATGTAAACCCTTCAGTTTATATTTGCGTAAGAAAAAGCCAACACCTCGTCGGTATTGGCCCAATATTATGTATTTAAAATATACTTTAAGACATCGTTAGCTGAGTAACTATACGTATCTTGATGAATCAGTGGTGTTAAATTGACCAAATCATCCCCAGAAGTCACCAGTGGTAACTCATCGTGGCCATCTTTACGTTTTTGACCCAAACCAATCCCTGCAACCAACCCATTACACAAACACTTACGACCCACCGTATCTTCGATTTTACCGCCTTTACGGATATAATCATCGATCGGTTCCGAAGGACATCTGTAACCAATGGACCCATTGTCTTTACGATACGCTTCTCTTAAATAACCCAAGTCGCATACCCTTTTACGTGCTGCGTAAACGTCATCTTCCGATAAGGTTTCAGAGACACCTGCCACTTTGAATGGGAATCCAGTTGGTGAGGCTTTGATGTCGGTTTTAACACGGATATTTTTAGAAATGACTTGTTTTAAGACACGTTGTTTCAATTCAGCATCAAACCCGGACTCATTGGAAAACGCGAATGCAGTCCCCACTTGAATACCTACGGCACCTAAAGCGAATGCTCTTTGAAGGCTTTCGGGGTTACCAAACCCACCAGCCAACCAAAATGGCTTATTGTGTACTTTTAAGGCTTCGAAATCCACTTGGTCTCTATCCCCATAAATCGGTTCACCCGATTCAGAGAGGGGATAATTGCCACGCGGTGGGGCGTTGTGTCCACCAGCGATGGGCAATTCAACGACAAACCCATCGGGTGAACCAAACTCACTTTTCATCAAATAGTTCGCCAAGGTATGTGACCCAATGATGGCTAAAAATTGTGGTTTTTTCAGTTCAGGTAGGGGTTCTTCTTTCGCGAATGCTTTGGGTGAAAATGTCGATAACTCGATGTCATTGACCTGTGCATTCGCTACTTTAATCGGTAGGCTTGCATCCTTGTGTTTTGATAGTTTTTGGATGACATCTGGTATACGGTGAGGAATCCCAGCACCCATTAAAATATAATCTACACCCGCCAGAATCGCCCCGTAAATGGAAGCGAGGGTCGGGAACTGGATTTTCTCTAAGAAGTTGATACCAACAATGCCTTGATGACCTTTTTTGGCCAAATGAACTTCAACAAAATTAGCCACAACAATCAGTTCATTTAAGTCTTCTGAAGGGTGAATCGTCGGCATTTCAACCATTTTGAATGGGTCATTGTCTGCTTTTGGTTGGAACTTTTGCTTAATGCGTTCAATCACTTTTTTAAATGGAAAGTGATTCATCGCTTCAAGATAGACGTCATTGCCTTTTTGCATGAGTCTTCTTGCGAAAGTTAAACCGAGCGCGGTCCCAGAGACCACGCCGAGTTGTCCGGCTTTAGAAACGGTGTTGGCGAGTTGTGCAGAACTCACACCCACGCCCATCCCACCTTGGATGATTTTCGGTAAAGATAATGTCATTACAATTCCTTTATTGGGGGTTGCCCTAATGTGTAGATAGTTCGTATACGGATGGCATTTTAGTGTACACAGTATGTGCGATGACGATCTTAAAGATGTCTATTGGCACAAATGGAAGTAATATTACGATAGCGTTTAAATACGATACATTTAAAACATAAGCGAGCCATAAGGCTGAAAAACCATACAATAACACGATACCAAATCCAAAAGTCATGAGGATATCATAAACCCTATGTTTGTCCTTGGATTTAAAATTTGCTATCAAATAAGCGATGATGGGAAACATCACTAAAAATCCACCGGTTGGCCCCAAGATGGCAGATATGCCACTTGTGCCACCTGAAAATACAGGTATCCCTAAAATTCCGATGAATATATACAAAGCTAAAGTTAAAAACGCGTCTGTTTTATTGAACAAATAGGCGATCAAGAAAATGACGAAGGTTTGAATGGTCAATGGTACACCGCCAAAGACCACAATGGGTGGAACAAGATAAATAGATATGCATAAAACAGCCGTCATCGCGGCTATTTTAATCCAATGGTTGAGTTTCGTCATATTAGTCACCATAGGTGGATAATAAATGCTGAATTAATGATTCAAACAGCGTATCCACATTGAAGTTTTGTTTAAATTGTAGTGCCAAGGACGTCGCGTTCAACCCACCAAATTCGGTTTGATTGACATTGAGTCCAAACCCAATCACCACGTAAGTGAATTGGTTTTGGTCACTTTGAGATTCGGTTAAAATCCCGCATATTTTTTGGGTACCCACATAGATATCGTTGGGTGCTTTAAACGTCGTAGTCAGCTGCATGTTTTTTAAAAATGTCAGTAACCCTTGTTCAATCCAACGCTTGTGGTGTTCTGCTTTGTCTAGGGGGACATCTTTTAATAAGACTGAACACAAAATGTTTTCATTCTCATTCGATGTCCACATTCGGTCAAACTGGCCTCGACCAGCGGTTTGGTGCCTCGTTCTAACGAATGTTAGATGGGATAAGGCACTGTGGTATGTCTTTAAGAATGTATTGGTTGAATCGAGTGTCTTGTATTCTAAAATGGTATAGCTCATCAGCTGCCAACAGCGAATGAAATGTTGGCTTCACACACCAATTCGCCATTCACATACGCTTTGCCAGACCCAAATCCAAAAGGACCTCTGACTTTGGTGATTTCACATTCTAAGACGAGTTCATCGCCTGGTAAGACACTTTTTCTAAATTTAGCCGATTCAATGCCAGTGAAAAATGCAAGCTTCCCTTGATAAGTTTCAGAAGACAACAACGCGACCGCACCGACTTGAGCGAGGGATTCAATGATGAGGACCCCAGGCATCACGGGTTTAGATGGAAAGTGTCCACGGAAGTAATCTTCGGTTACTTTCACATGCTTCACACCAATCGCTTTTTTGAGGGGTTCTAAGAATGTGATTTGATCGATCATCAAAAAGGGGTCGCGGTGGGGTAAGATGTTTTTGATTTGTTCTTGATTGAGCATACTTACACCTTTTTAAAGATGATGGCAGCGTTTTGTCCGCCAAAACCAATGTTGACATTCATCCCATACTGGATATCGCGTTTCACCGCGATATTCGGGGTGTAATTGAGGTCACAATCTGGGTCAGGATGTTGATAGTTGATGGTTGGTGGGATCATACCGGTTTGGAGGGCTTTGATGACAGCGATGGTTTCAATCGCTCCAGCTGCACCCAAGGCATGCCCAGTCATCGATTTGGTCGATGATATATTGACATCATACGCGGCAGGTCCAAAGGCTTTTTTAATGCCCATCGTTTCGAATTTGTCATTCAATACGGTTGAGGTGCCATGTGCATTGATATAGCCCACATCTTTGGGTTCAATGCCAGCGTCTTGAAGCGCTTGTTTTAAGCATAAAGTAATCCCTTTAGCTTCTTCATCCGGTGAAGTCATATGGAAGGCATCGGTGGATGAACCATACCCGACCATTTCTGCTAAGATAGGTGCACCACGTTTAATGGCGTGTTCGTAGGATTCTAACATGAGGATACCTGCCCCTTCAGCGATGACGAAGCCGCTGCGTTCAGCATCGAATGGGATTGAAGCTCTATCACGATTATTGGAAGTATTAAGAGCTTTCATCGCTGCGAACCCACCGACACCAATCCCGTTGACAGGGGCTTCTGCGCCACCCGTCATGGCGATATCTAAATACCCATCACGGATGTATCTGAACGCTTCACCAATCGAATTGGTGGCTGCAGAACACGCCGTGACTTGAGGTAAGTTCGGTCCATAAATTTGATACTTAATACCTATCTTCGCACCAATCAAGTTGATGATGGAGTTAGGAATAAAAAACGGTGACATGCGGTCTTGGCCGCGTGTTGCGTATGTAGATACTTCTTCTTGGATGGTATTTAAACCACCAATCCCACTACCAACGAATAGACCAAATCGGGTACGATCAATGTCCGCACCTTCGAGTTTGGCTTGTTTATAAGCTTCATCGGCAGCGATCAAAGCGAGTAAGACCGAACGGTCTGAACGTTTGACTTCTTTTCTGTCGATGAAATCTTCAAAGTTTAAATTTTTAACTTCACCAGCGAGTTTCACTTTCCAGTTGGTAACATCTTCTAGTGTGATGAAATCAATCCCGTTTTTGCCTTCAATCATCGCTTGGAATGAAGATTCTACGGTATTGCCAAGGGGGCTGACTAAGCCTAAGCCTGTAACGACAACTCTTCTTTTCATTTACATCACCAACCCGCCATCAACTTCCAATGTGTGGCCTGTAATGTACGCCCCACGCGGGCTTGCGAGAAAGGCCACCACTTCAGCAACTTCAGTATCTTGACCAAAGCGTTTAAATGGGATTTGGGCTTGCCACTGGTTGCGAATATCATCCGATAGTTTTCTGGTCATATCGGTTTCAATGAACCCTGGGGCCACTGCGTTTACAGTCACTTCTCGGGAAGCAAATTCTCTCGCTAAGGCTTTGGTCAAACCAATGACACCAGCTTTGGCGGCACTGTAATTGGTTTGTCCAGCGTTGCCTAACACACCGGAAACCGATGAGATATTGATCACACGACCATACCCGGATTTTAATAGGGTTTTCGCGGCGTGTTTGGTCACGTTCCATACGCCTTTAAGGTTGGTATCGATGACACGGTCAAATTGGGTTTCATTCATCCGTAAGATGAGCGCGTCATCGGTGATGCCGGCGTTGTTAACCAAAATATGGATGGTACCAAAGCGTTCAATGGTTGCCAATACCAATTTCTCAGCGTCAGCGAATTTGGAAATATCGGCTTGGACAATGAGGGCTTCACCACCATTTGCTTCAATTTCTTTTTGTAAGGATTCCGCTGCTTCCGCAGAACGGTTGTAGTTGATGACTACTTTCGCACCATACGATGCCAAAGTCTTGGTGATGGCGCGGCCGATCCCAGCGGCACCGCCTGTGATGATTGCTACTTTATTGGATAAATCCATGGGTTGTTAACCATCCTTTCAAGTTTTCTAATTCACTATATTTGCCAAAACTGAACGTTTCCAGTGTTGGGTCAATCTTTTTAACCAATGGTCCTAACACTTGTCCTGGACCAATTTCTAAGAAATGGGTAAAACCGGCTTGTGCCATGTGTTCAATGGTGGGTTGAAAACGCACTGAACTATACACTTGTAAAGTCATTTCTGCTTTCAAGGTATCCATATCTAAAGGTTGTGCTGTGGTATTTAAATATACAGGTACTTTTGGTGAATGAAGGGACACTGTCTTTAAATATTCAGATAGTTTAAAACCTGCATTTTTCATCAGTGGTGAATGGAATGCACCAGATACCGCTAATTTAATCACACGTTTCGCACCTAAACCTTTAAGAATTTGTTCAGTTTCATTAAAAGCAACTTCTTCGCCACTGATGACGGTTTGGATTGGACTATTATAGTTCGCACAAACGACTTGTCCTGTGGTTACTTTGGCTAGACCTGCATCGACTTCGCTCGCGCTCAATCCTAAAACCGCGGCCATAAAGCCTTGTGATTTAAGTGTTTCTGCTTGCATAAATGTTGAGCGTTGATGGATCAGTCTAATCGCGTCTTCAAGCGATAATACACCAGAAGCGAATAACCCTGAATACTCCCCTAGACTGAACCCGGTTAACGCTTCATATTTGGGTTTTAAGGATTCGACCACTTCCAAAGCGAGCACGGAAGTTAGAAATACCGATAATTGGGTGTATAACGTTTCATTCAAACCTTCACCGGTTGTGATGGCATGTAAAATATTTAAGCCTGTACCCTCCTGAGCCAATGCCAATAGCGCTTGGTGATTTGGAAAGTCCAAACACATCCCAACGTATTGTGCTCCTTGACCTGGAAATAATAACGCGAGTTTACCCATCATAACACACTCAATTGTTGTCTGTATTGGTCGACACCATCGAACAATTCAGAAAAGACTTGTTGCACAGGTTTAACTTCTTTGATTAAACCCGATATTTGACCAGCCATGAATGAACCACGGTCGACATCACCATCGAAGACTGCTCTTCTCAATGAACCCAACGTTAATTTCTCAAGTTCAGCGAGTGGCACACCTTGTTCTGCGATTCTTAGGTATTCAACGGCCATTTTGTTTTTTAATACTCGTACAGGTGCACCCGTACCTCTACCTGTTACCACGGTATCGGTATCTTTCGCATCCACGACGATTTGTTTATAGTTATCATGGATTGGGCATTCTTTGGTTGCGAGTAACACGGTACCGACTTGAACGCCTTTCGCACCTAATGCGAAAGCGGCAAGGACACCACGTTGATCGGCAATCCCACCGGCAGCGATGACAGGGATTGAAACCGCGTCAGCGACTTGCGGGATGAGTGCCATCGTGGTGAGTTCACCAATATGACCACCCGATTCTGTACCTTCTGCAATCACTGCGTCTACCCCAGCACGTGCCATACGGACAGCCAATGCAACCGATGGTACGACAGGAATGACTTTGATGCCAGCGGCTTTCCATGCGGGAATATAAACCCCCGGAGAACCTGCACCAGTGGTGACAATTTTTACACCTTCATCGATGACCACTTGTGCAATGTCTTTCGCATGTGGGCTCATCAACATGATGTTGACACCAAAGGGTTGATTGGTTAAGGCTTTACATTTACGGATTTCATTTCTAACCCATTCGGCATCATAACCACCTGCTCCGATTAAACCGAGTCCACCAGCATTCGATACAGCGCTGGCTAACACGGCGTTGGCGATATTCGCCATCCCACCTTGAATGATGGGGTACTTCGTTCCTAAAATTTCTGTGATATTTTTCATATTAGACCTCGATGATGGCGGAACCCCAAGTGAATCCACCGCCGAATCCAACCAAGAGGACCCGTTTGTTTTGATGTTTTGTCATATATTCCGCAATGAGGATGGGGATGCTCGCTGCAGAGGTGTTGCCGTAGGTTGCGATATTGAGTTCAAATTTTGCCATTGGAATGTCCATCGATTTCGCAACCGATTGGATGATGCGTTCATTCGCTTGGTGCGGTAGGATCGCATCGATATCATCAATCGTTAAGTGATTGACTTCAAGGATGTGACGGATACTTCTTTCAACAACATCGGTGGCGAATACATACACCTTTTTACCATCCATACGAATGGTTTTATCGACGGTTAAAATATCGGACATATCGGCTTTTGAAGCATTATAATAAGAGGCTTTTGCTTTTGGATTTTGTTCAATGACGACCGCACCTGCGCCATCACCAAATAAAATACATGTGTTTCTGTCGGCATAATCTATGACAGACGATAAACGTTCAGAACCCACAACCAAGGCACTCTTATATTGGTTGGTTGAAATGAGTGAGGAGGCAATTTCTAGGGCATAGACAAACCCTGTACACGCTGCATTCACATCAAAGCTCATGATGCCTTCTCTTAGACCCAAACGACCCATCACTAAGTTAGCTACCGATGGGGTTTGTCGTTCAGAAGTGATGGTTGCGACAATCACCAAATCGATTTTGGATTTGTCATACCCATACGTTTCAATCGCGTTTAAGGCTGCGTAATACGCCATGTCTGTGGAAGTTTCAGTTTCTGCTTTTCTTCTTTCATGGATGCCTGTTCTGGTACGAATCCATTCATCTGAGGTTTCCACGATCGCTTCTAAATCTTTATTCGTAATGATTTTTTCTGGGGCATACTTCCCAGAAGCCACCACTTTAATGTTGTGTGTGTTCAATGGCTACTCCTTCTAAAAATACGCCCATTTGACGGTATTTTTGATATCTCTTTTGTAAAATAACACTGGTTTTTTCTTGTATGATTTGAGCCATTTTAAAGGATAGGGCACTCTTTAAATGGAATAAACCTTCCTTAGACTCATGTAAGCCGGCACCTTCAGGGATGATTTCATCGATCACATTGAAATCAAGTAAATCTTTCGCAGTGAGTTTCATCAAAGATGCTGCGTGTTCCGCTTGTTTGGCATCTTTAAATAAAATCGAAGCGAAACCCTCAGGGGATAAAATCGAATAGATGCTGTGTTCAAACATCATGACATGGTCTCCCACGCCAATGGCTAAAGCACCACCTGAACCCCCTTCAGACAATACAATGACTAGAATGGGTACTTTTAAACCCATCATTTCTTGAAGGTTCAATGCGATGGCTTGGGCTTGCCCACGTTCTTCTGCCCCTAAACCAGGGTACGCCCCTGGGGTATCGATGATTGTGATGATTGGGCGTTTGAATTTTTCTGCCTGTTTCATCAGTCTCAACGCTTTACGATAGCCTTCCGGGTGTGGCATGCCAAAGTTGTGTAATATTTTGTCGTTGGTCGAATCGCCTTTTTCTTCAGCGATGATGGTGACTGGAATCCCATTTAAAGTGGCGATGCCACCAATGATGGATACGTCGTCTCTAAATTGTCTATCCCCATGTAACTCGATAAAATCGTCAAATAACGTGTTGATTAAGACACGGCTGGTCGGTCTTTTGGGATGTCTGGCCAGTTGAACATGTTGCCACGCGGTATTAGACATGTTGACCTCCATGGAATAACAAGAGTTTGGCTAAGGTTGGACGGATGTCGTGTCTCGATAACACCAAGTCGACTTGACCTTTTTCAAGTTGAAACTCTGCGGTTTGGAAATGCGGTGGTAAATCTTGTTTGATGGTTTGCTTGATAACACGTGCCCCGGCAAACCCAATGGTAGCTGTTTTTTCAGCGATGTTGATATCACCCAAGGAGGCGAAACTCGCTGCAACCCCACCTGTGGTAGGATTGGTCATAATACTGATGAATAACACACCGGCTTGATTCAAATAATATAGCGCGCCTGAGGTTTTCGCCATCTGCATCAAGGATAAAATGCCTTCTTGCATCCGGGCACCGCCTGAAGCTGAAAATAACACGAGTGGACGTTTGTCTTTGGTGGCACGTTCAATCAATCGAGTGACTTTTTCACCAACCACGCTGCCCATAGACCCCATCATGAAATAGCTGTCTAAGACACCAATATAACAGGGGTATCCAAAAATCGTGGCTGAACCCCCAACAAAAGCTTCATTTTGATGTGTGAGTTTTTTCGCTGAAGCGATTTTTACTTCATAGTCTGGCATCGACAAAGGGTTCACTGAAATGAGGTCTTGATCGACTTCACAAAAAGACCCTGGATCGACGGTAATCGTTATACGTTTGCGTGCACCAATGCGAAAATGGTGACCACAATTTGGACAAACCGATAACTTTTGTTCTAATTCTTTTTCATAGAGTGCTGTCCCACACTCGTCACATTTAACGAAGAGCCCATCGGGAATGTCGATGGGTTTGTTTTTATCTTTACCAAAAAAGCGGTCTTTGAATTCCTGAATCCGCTTCTTGCGTTCGCTGATGAAATCACTCATTGCGCTTCGCCTCATATCTCGCGTTGAATTTTGCGATGAAACCTGTATCGTATTGACCTTTGATGAATTCTAAGTCATGCATGATCAAGTATTGGTATTCAATGTTAGTAGAAATGCCTTCGATGACAAATTGTTCCAAAGCAACACGCATTTTTTTAATCGCTTCTTTACGATTCGGTGCAAATACAATCAGTTTCGCCAACATCGAGTCGTAAAATGGCGGGACAACATACCCTGGGTAAATGTGGGTATCCATTCTGACGCCATTCCCACCAGGGAACAATACATTTTGGATTTTACCTGGCGTAGGAATGAAGCCCTTGCTTGGGTCTTCTGCATTGATTCTACATTCGATGGCGTGGCCTAAGATGACCAAGTCTTTTTGTTTAAAGGATAACGGCTTACCATAAGCCACTTTGATTTGTTCTTTAACCAAGTCGATGCCTGTGATGAGTTCTGTCACTGGGTGTTCAACTTGGATTCTGGTATTCATTTCAATGAAGTAGTAATTGCCTTTAGGGTCGACTAAAAATTCCATCGTTCCGGCATTTTCATAATTGATGGCTTTGGCAAGTTTTACAGCCGATTGTCCAATCTTTTTTCTAAGAATTTCATTGAGGACTGGTGATGGTGCTTCTTCAATCATCTTTTGGTTTCTTCTTTGAGTCGAACAATCACGTTCAAAGAGGTGAACGACGTTACCAAACGCGTCCCCCATGATTTGAATTTCAATGTGTTTAGGTGATTCGATGAATTTTTCAATATAAAGCGATTTGTCACCAAAGGAAGATAAAGCTTCCAATTGGGTACGCTCAAAGGCACTCATGAGTTCTTCATCTGAGCGTGCTATACTGATCCCTTTACCACCACCACCTGAGGTGGCTTTAATCATCACTGGGTAACCTATTTTTTTCGCAATCTTGATGGCTTCGTGGACATCTTCTAAAATCCCATCAGACCCTTCAACCACAGGTACCCCGTTGGCTTTCGCAATCGATCTCGCGCTTGCTTTATCACCAATCAGTTGGATGGTTTGTGAGTTGGGTCCAATGAATTTGATTTGAATGGATTCCACCATTTCGACAAATTTCGCATTTTCGGATAAAAAACCGTACCCTGGGTGAATGGCATTACACCCAGTAGCCACAGCTGCTGATAACACTGCATTCATGTTCAAATAGGACTCTTTGGACTTCTCTTTGCCGATACATACGGCTTCATCCGCGAGTTTAACATGCAGTGCGTCTTTATCCGCTAGGGAATAGACGGCGACCGTTTCAATGCCGAGTTCTTTGGCTGCTCGAATGATTCTAACAGCAATCTCACCACGGTTCGCGATTAAGATTTTATTTTTCATTTTCCGACACAACCATCAGTTCGTGGTCAAAGCCCACGACCTCACCGTTTCTGACGAAAATCTCTTTAACGATACCATCGAAAGGTGAGGTAATTTCGTTCATGATTTTCATCGCTTCAATGATGCAGACGACTTGGCCCTTTTTCACAGGTTGTCCAACTTCGACGTAAGGATTGCCATTGATGGTTGCGGATGCGTAAAATGTCCCGACTAATGGGGATTTAATGATGTTTTTAGGTGTATTTAGGGATTGTTTAACTTCAGACACTGGGGCTGAAGGTTGTGGTGCGACAGGCGCAGCCACAGGTGTATTTATTGGTTGTACGACTTGTGTAGGTTCGAATTTGTTTTTCGATAATTTGAGTTTGAAATCTTCCATTTCAAGCTCTAAAGTCATCAAAGGCGAATTCTCGATGTCTTTGATGATGGCTTGCAGTTCTTTTATGGTCATAATTCTCTGTTCTCTTTCTATAAAGTGTGTGTATACACAATCACGATCCGAAGTTAAATTGAGGCCCTGCCCAAGATAAATGGTCGCGCTTGTGGTGAAGCAATTCAGTCTGGTATTCTACGTGGATGGATGTTTAATGTTTGAAGGTTTATAATGATCCGCGGTAGAATGGTTACCATCTCCCCCGTTAACGCATAAGTTGTTTTGATGTTCAAAATATACGTGCATGCACCTATTTTAGCACCATCAATCCTGCTTGTAAACCCCATAAAAATTGTAAGCGTTTTTAATATCTTGAATTTCAAAGTAATTTATAGAATAAAACAAAAAAAAACACCGTATAATTGCTTATAGGTGCGAAAAACCACTGTTTTTTATTTTATATAGAATCTTTTTAAATAGGTTCAAATGAATCGATTTTCATTAAAATATCGTGACTTTTTAGTCGGTTACTAGGGTGCCTACCACAGGTAAGCCAGCGAGTACAGATTTGCCATGTGGGCTGGATAAGATCACAGATGACGCGTCTGTGCCAGCCAAACGTTGTCCATTATGAGACCCATTCGACCAGTTGCTTGCGTTTGTGACATCATATACTACACCATCGACTGCTACATAGGCTTGTCGACCACTTTGTCCATCAAAATTGGCAAGTTCAGCGAGGGTAAATGTTCTACCTTCTTCTTCAGGTGTTTTTTCACTACAACCCACAAGTAATGAGAATGAGAACAATAGCCCGAGTAAAACGATGATTTTTTTCATACAAAAACCCCCTTTGAGGGTAGTTTATAACAAAATCATCGATGTTCAAAAAGGTTTGCTTGAAAACTGATTTTTGGTAATGATAGACCACGAGATAAATCCATAAATATCATAAATGAAAAACAGTACAAAACAGACAATTAGCGGCAAATACTCAGGTTCTACAGTGTAAGCATACGCCCATAGCACCACTAAAACAAAATCATTGATGGCATAAGAGATGGCATAATATCGACTTCTTACAAAAGTTAGATATACCGCCATGAAACTACTGCTAATGGATAAAGTACTAACAATGATGTTTTTTGTATTTAACCACACCATGATGGTACCAAATATGATCGTTACCATCGTTGTAAGTAAAATGCCAAACATCCAACCTTTTAAGTCTAAATGACGCACTTGTACTTGATTTTTCAATTGTTTTGATGGGTGTTTAAACCACGCTAAAGCAGCTAAAATAGACATTGGCAAGGTCATAAAACCATAGGTAATGAATTCACTATGATACTGAAAGCTCAATGAGATTAAACTATATAATATACTGAATATGACCATCAATAAAGGTCCGAATATGTGTCCTTTAGCGGTATAAATTAACGCAGTGATGCCAATCATAATCGATATTAGATAGCCGATATCTGTACCACCAACGGCTAAGGTGATGATACCGTAAATCAACATTGATCCGATCCATAAAATATAATCGATGGGTTGCCATAAATCAAACAAAAATCGCATGTATTTCTCCAAAATAAAAGCCACCAGCAACAACACATCTTCTAAGACCTAACGATGTTTTGTTCTACCCGGTGGCAGTGTGATTTAAATATAAATGGTGGAGGCTAAGGGGATTGAACCCATGACCCCTTGCACGTCAAGCAAGTGCTCTCCCGCTGAGCTAAGCCTCCACGCATAATCTATTATAATGAATAAGATTCATTTGTCAAAGACTTTTTTCGATTATTTGTCTTTTTGATAAGCCAGACGCATCCGGTCTGTGGTTTGATTCAAGTAGATTTTCCCACAATACGTGAAATCCATCTTCTTAAGTAGGTTTTGCATCGGGATATTGAGTTCATGGGTATCGATCCGAATGCTTTGTGCATTTAAATCGTTAAACACATATTCAATCAATGCTTTTGAAATGCCTTTGCCGTAATGGCCTGCTTTGGTGGCGATACGGTGAATGACTTTATAGGGTAAATTCGATAACCAAGCCCCTTCAATTTCATCATAGGTGGATTCATAATCAAATACCGTCATGACACCGAGGATTTCCTCGTCTTCATAGACGTATAATGCATGCTTTTCAATGTCAGATACTGTCACTGATAGCATTGGATAATTGTTTTGCCACTGTGGTGAACCGTAGGAAGCAATCAGTGCTCTACCGTCTTTATAAATGGCTTGTATCTGTTTAATATCTTGTTCGGTTGCTAATCGGATCATAAGTTCTCCACGTAATGTTTGAAAGTAATCATGTCTTCTTCGGTTTTCTTCATGTATTCGAGTTTGTCTTGACCATCGTCTTTAGGAAATTGGAAGGTCACATCCATCGTCCATAAAGTCCCTTTTTTGGTTTCTATGAAATGCGATATACACTTGTTTTTAACTTCACCTAAGATGTAGAGTTGGTGAATACGGTTGGGTAAATCACATTCTACGGTGATTTCTGCCATGTGAATTTCTTGTTTTTTATACAGATAAACCAAATCGACGATTGCATTTGGTTGTAAGTAATTACCCTGTTTTAAGGTATACGACTTGAGCGGTGGTTCTTGGTAATTCACGAATTGGTCATAATCAAACAACGTTTCTACCACTTTTTGACGCGGTAATTCGATTTCAATGGAGATTCGATATTGAAATGATTTCATGGCTTAGTCAACAGCTCTTTCAAGATACTCCTGCGTCAAAATGATGTTTAAATTGCCGTTGATGACCCTCAAATCATCGATGAACGATTTTTGATTGATGCCACTTTTCATGTTAATCAAATAAGTCAGTTCAAAGGTCGTACCAAAATCGGTTGTTTTTACTTTTTTAAGTTTGGCATGTGAACAGTATTCAATCAATACAGGTTCAAAAGCACCTACATAGTTTAAGCTTTCAGGGACCACAATTTTGAGTTTGGCATGGTTGTCTTTGATTTCATCGAGTTTGAATACGTGAATCAATAAAAGTACAGCAATGATGAACGCCGTGATGATCATAGCATAGCCAATATAGCCCATCCCGGTGGCTAAACCGATGGCTACGGTTGAAAAGACGAAGGTGATGTCTTTCGTATCACTGATGGTTGTTCTGAAACGAACCAACGTAAATACACCGGCCAAACTAAAGGCTCTCGCGACGTTATCGGATACCAACATGATGATGATAGAAATGATCAGCGGTAACAACAATAAAGTCACGACAAACGAACGGTCATACCCTTCTTTACGTCTAATATAAGCGAGTGCTAAGGATAATAACATCCCTAATAAGGTGGTCATCACAAGCACGATTAAGACCGTGGTGTATGTGATATTCACCATGGGTAATTTTAAAAAGTTTTCCATTATAATTCTTCTCCTTGTATACTGATGCGGTAAGCTTCACCATATTTTGAAAAGCTTTGCGCAAATAATTTCATTTCTGATAGTTTGTTTGCCAACCAAATCGGAAAGTTTTCACCCGATTTGATTTCAATTAAGTAGTGGTCCTTTGGTAACAATGAATGTCCCCCACAAAGTAAAAAACTCACATCTTCACGCCTAATGTCAATCCGTTTATCGATCGTGACACGCAATAAGTTTTGTTCATCTGCCATCGCCCGACGTTCGTAGGCGATGTAATAGTTCGGTTGAACTGGATTTCGCTTCAAATAATAATCGATTTCATTCAATACTTGTTTTGACATGTAATCATGCATCTTGGGACGATCCCCTTTGAGGACAAACCGGTTGGCTTCCTCATAGGTCATGATGACCCGACGTTTGGTGACTTTACCTTCAATTTTCTTTTTGATTTCCAAAAATACCAAATCGGTAGGTGCTACCGGACATGTATAACTTCTGAGTCTTAACTTCGCTTTATACGGCGGTTTATCCACCGATTGACGAATGATATTTTGATCGGTTGTGTCGTAATAAAGGTTGTAAATCGTATAATAGTCATCTTTAGAATAGTCATCGAATGTTAAGTATTGTGTTAAAAAATCGACGAGTTCGTCTTTCTGTGCTTTGGTGACTAAATATTTTTTTTCAAATCGGTTGAAGGATTGACCTAAAGCCATAATAAAAACCTCGTTAATCGTTGCTGTAACTATTTTAACACAATCTTTACAAAACCTGGACGATTATCAAAAGAAAAACACGATTGTCTGTGGTTTACGACAATCGTGTAATTAGATTTACAATAATCCGAGTGTCCTTAGGACAACAACGATTCCAAATATCGAAAATACCGAGAATAAAGATGTCCAAACAACCAATTGGGCTGCCAAGGATTCATCGGCTTTCATTTCGGATGCCATGACTGCGGAAGATACCGCAACTGGTGATGCAAATAACGCGATGGTTCCGGCAAAATAGCTGGCTTTCATTTCAAAACTTGGAATCAAAGCATCTGCCAAATAGATTAAAGCGAACCCAAGTGCTGGGGCGAATATCAATCGACCAATCACACCAATGGATACTTCTTTGATCATCGAGGCGAGTGCTTTAAACTTAAACTGACCACCCAAGACAATCAAAGCAAGTGGTGAAGCGATGTCAGCAACGTATTTCACGGCTTGATAGAAAAATGGAATATCGCGTTTGATGGTAAAGACCTTTTCGCCATCCACCATAGGGATGAATTCACGGAGAACCAATACGATAGACCCAACCACGACACCAATGATGAGTGGGTTTCTCACAACATCGTGAACCACTTTTTTAATGTTTAAGCTGCCATGTTCTTTATTGTACATGGTTAACGACAATACAGCCAAAATATTAAACAAAGGAATGGTGAATGCGGCTAATATAGATACCAATGCTGCCGCACCATTACCACCTAAAGAAGTTGCTAAAGGTAAGCCGATGATGGCGAAATTAGAGCGGAATATACATTGTAATACCACGCCTTTACGCTCATCTTTAGGTACCATCCACTTCACAATCAATAGTCCGATTAAGAATAGCAATAAAATGCCTAAACATGCAATGATGACAATGTCAAACTCGATTTGTCCAATCGAGTCGACATCGTATATATTTTTCGCTAATAATACGGGTAAAGCGATGAAAAACACAAATCGATTCGCCATTTTTAAGAATTTTTCATCGAGAAAATGTACCCTCATTAAACCGTAACCCAACACAATCAAAAGCACAATCGGCATGATGGCGTTGATTGCAAACCATAATGTTGACATAAAAAACCTTCCTTTAGTTTGACCCTAAATTGGTAGGGGTGCTTATTCTACCTTGAAGTCTAAGGGTTCGAAACTAAATCCAATCGAATCTTCAACTTTCATTGAAAAACACAAACCTCTCGCTTGGGTGGATACCCCATACTTCGAAGTCATGGCTTTCATCAAATCATTTTTTTGTTCTTCTTTACAAACCACCATCAAAATATCCTTTTCAGAATGGATGGTGATGCCAAAGAATTTTTGTTTTTCTGTAGATACACTGCTTCTACCATGAATGATCGTGCCACCACGAGCTCCAGCCTTGCGAGCTTCAGCCATGGCATCATACGCATACCCATGATTGCAGATGAATAGAATCACTGATTGTGCTTCCATAATTAGTCTTCCTCCTGATACAAGAAGTCATACCCCAGTTTACCAATCGAGTCAACATCCACGGTGAATGCGACCCCAATGTGGGAATGCTCAAAATCAAATTCGCTATTTAAATCATCAAAGATTGGGTTGACATCTTGGTCATCAATCACTGAAAATAATACTTCTTTATCACGATTGCCCATGCAGAGCATATCGATGATTTCACTCGGTGCTGTCCCTTTACCTAACATCGTGGTTTGAAAATGAATCATCCCTTGGTGAATGACTTTAGCGACTGCATCGGCTTTACCTTTAGGCACGATGGTAATCAATAGTTTCATTTTGATGCTCCTTTCAAATCGATGATTTCATCTTCAACCGTAACCACAACTGCATGTTTCGTCTTACGTTTCGCGATGATACCAATGATTTGGATTGTAATTAAAGGTGCCATGGCAACCAAAGCTACCAAACCGAACGCATCGGTCAAAGGGTTCGCCCCTTCAACCGCACTGGCTGCACCAAGTGCCAGTG
>JAEZHT010000028.1 GCA_023436805.1 Bacillota bacterium | reverse complement strand
TCTTTAACGCGGTATCGGTCGAACCTTTACGCGCACCATGGGTGGAAATAAAGAATTCGGATACAGATAGACCTTCTCTAAAGTTTGCTTTGACTGGGATTTCAATGGTTTCCCCGGTAGGGTTGGTCATCAGACCGCGCATACCAAGTAATTGCGAGAAGTGAGATTTGTTACCACGCGCACCGGAGTCAAATATGATGAATAATTGACCGGTGGTGTCGAACTCGCTCATGACGCCCGCTTGGATATCTTCCCCGGCAACTTTCCATTCGTTGACAACGAGTTTCTTACGTTCAGATTCAGTGAGGACGCCATCATCAAAGTATTCGTCGATTTCAGCAATCTTCTCTTCGGCTTGTTTTAGACGTTCAGCTTTTTTGGTATAAACAACCATGTCAGATGCCGATACGGTAATACCTGCAACGGTGGAATATTTAAATCCAAGGTCTTTCAAACGGTCTAGCATCTTCGAAGTTTCGTTGATTTGGAATTGTTTGAATACTTCCGCGATGATTAAGGATAAATACTTCTTATCGAAAGGTTTTGGTAGAGGCATCTCTTTGATGAGTTCTCTGACGTTTAAGCCTTTCTTAATGAAATATTTGTCCGGTGTCTTATCGACTAAGTTCGATGAACTTGGTTCGTTTAAGAATGGGAAGCTTGGTGGTAAGATTTGGTTAAATATTGCCTTACCTAAGGTCGTGACTAAGTACGCATTTCTTTGTGCTTCAGTAAACGCATGTGGCAAGGTTTTTGGATCAAACACAATTAAGGTATGGAGGCTGATTTCACCGTTTTTATAAGCCATATAAGCTTCATCATAACCGGTATAGAAATGACCTTCGTTGGGTTCATTGCGTTTGGACATCGTTAAGTAGTAGTTACCTAAGACCATGTCTTGGGATGGGGTAACGACTGGTTTACCATCTTTAGGGTTAAGAATGTTGTTAGAAGCCAACATCAACAATCTCGCTTCAGCTTGCGCTTCATGAGAAAGTGGGACGTGGACCGCCATTTGGTCACCGTCAAAGTCCGCGTTGAACGCAGTCGTAACGAGTGGGTGTAAACGGATTGCTTTACCTTCAATCAACTTAGGTTCAAATGCTTGAATCCCGAGTCTGTGGAGGGTTGGCGCACGGTTTAACAACACCGGATGTTCTACAACAACCGCTTCTAATGCGCTCCATGCATCATCATCTAATGCTTCATAGGAACGTTTAGCGGCTTGGATGGTTTCTTTACGTTTAGTAAGTTCTCTTAAAACGAAAGGTTTGAATAAAATGATTGCCATTTCTCTTGGGATACCACATTGGTACATTTCAAGGTCTGGTCCGACGATAATGACGGAACGACCTGAGAAGTCCACGCGTTTACCAAGTAAGTTTTGACGGAAACGACCTTGCTTACCACGAAGCATATCGGATAAGGATTTCAAGTGTCTGTTTCTTTCAACAACGGCTTTCTTACCACGTTTAGCGTTATCAATTAAAGCGTCGACCGCTTCTTGTAACATACGCTTTTCATTCTTCATGATTAAGCGTGGTGCATTTTGTTCTTTTTGACGTTTGAGACGGTTATTACGGTTTAAGATACGGCGATATAAGTCGTTCAAATCGGTAGTCGCGAAACGACCACCATCCAAAGCAACCATCGGACGGATGTCTGGTGGGATGACAGGTAGTACATCTAAAACCATCCATTCAGGTTTGTTGTCTGAATTGTTGAAGGCTTCAACGACTTCGAGTCTCTTGATGACACGGTCACGTTTTTGTTTCGATGGGGATTTGAGTTTGCGTCTTAAGGATTTGACTTCTTTGTCTAAATCGATGTCTTGTAAAAGCTTTTTAACGGCTTCTGCACCAGTCATCGCTTTGAACTTATTGCCATATTGTTCGTAGTATTGATTGTATTCCATTTCGGAAAGAATTTGCTTCTTCGACAATGGGGTATCACCTGGGTCAGTGACGATATAACTTGCTAAATAAACGACTTCTTCTAAGTCTTTCGCTTTAATATCGAGTAGTAAAGCAAGTCTTGAAGGGGAGTTCTTTAAATACCAAGTATGAACGACAGGGGCTTCAAGTTCGATGTGTCCCATGCGTTCTCTTCTGACTTTGGATTCTGTGATTTCAACGCCGCACTTGTCGCAGATTTGACCTTTGTCCAAGTTACGTTTTTTACCACATAGGCATTGATAATCTTTGGTAGGACCGAAAATTCTTTCGCAGAATAGGCCGCCTTCTTCAGGTTTTAAGGTTCTGTAGTTGATGGTTTCGTGTTTTAAAACTTCGCCATAGCTCCAAGAACGAATTTCATCTGGAGAAGCCAATCTGATCTTTAAATGGGAATAGTCGGTTGAACCATATGCTTTGTTTTTAGGTTTTGCTAGCGCTGCTTTGACATAAGCATCGACACTGATTGGGGTGTTGATGTCAGTTTCAGCTTCAACATCTTGGACCAATTCATCAGCATAGTGGTGGTCATGGACCAACGCTTCTTTTTCAGGGAGCGCAGTACCATACATATTGAATAGTTTTGCAAGTTCGTCGTATAAGAGTCCGTCATGATTAATGATGTCATGAAGGGCTTCTTTGGATAATGCCAATAAGGCTTTCGTTTCAACAATACCGAGTTCATTTAAAGCTCTTTCTAATTCTCTAGAGAGGGCTAGGTTTTCAACAGCACTTGGCAATACGTACTTCTTTAAGACAGGCACGACTTCGTTAAAAGCCGCATCTGTCTTTAAAAGTAAACGCAATTCTTTGAGTGTAAATGTATTGAAATCTTCTAAGGTATCGATCCCCGAAAGGGTTAGGTATTCTGTGGTTTCTGCAGATAGTTTTAAATCTACAATGGACACTTTTTTGTTATCTTTTGCCATATTTTAGAATCCCCCTTTACGTTCGAATGGATTGGTTTGATCGACCAATGACTTGTTAACCTCATTTTCGCCCGTTTCAGCATCGATCAATTCAACATATAGACCTAAGGATTGTAATTCTCTGGTCAATACGCGGAAGGATTCTGGAATGTGTGAATCTGGGATTGGTTTACCATCGGTAATCGCACGGTATACTTTGTTACGTCCGATGATGTCATCTGACTTAACGGTAAGAATTTCTTTAAGGGTGTGTGCTGCACCATAAGCATAGAGTGCCCAAACTTCCATTTCACCGAAACGTTGTCCCCCGTTTTGAGCTTTACCACCCATTGGTTGTTGGGTAACTAAAGTGTAAGGACCGACGGAACGTGCATGGAGTTTATCGTCAACCATGTGTGAAAGTTTGATCATGTACATGACACCGACAGAGACTTTGTTTTCATACGGTTCACCAGTACGTCCATCGTAGAGTACTTGTTTACCATCTGGAGACATGCCTGCTTCTGCCATGACTTCTTCTAAATCTTTTTGGGTTAAACCGTCAAAGACTGGTGTAGCGACTTTGATGCCAAGTTTCTTAGCTGCCATACCTAAATGGATTTCTAAGACTTGTCCGATATTCATACGAGATGGTACGCCTAGTGGGTTTAACATGATGTCAACCGGTGTACCGTCTGCCATGTAAGGCATGTCTTCTCTTGGTAGAATCTTCGAGATAACCCCTTTATTACCGTGACGTCCCGCCATCTTATCCCCTTCGGAGATTTTGCGTTTCTTCACGATATAAACACGGATCACTTCATTGACGCCAGGCCCAAGTTCATCGCCGTTGCCTTTGCTGAAATATTGGATGGAGTGAACAATACCGCCACCACCATGAGGTACTTTCAAGGAAGTATCTCTGACTTCTCTCGCCTTCTCATTAAAGATGGCTTGAAGGAGTTTTTCTTCAGGGGTTGGTTCAGTTTGTCCTTTAGGTGTAATCTTACCTACCAAGATGTCGCCTTCTTTGACTTCGGTACCTGGGATAACAACCCCACGGTCGTCTAAGAATTTAAGCGCATCTGGAGATACGTTAGGAATTTCTCTGGTAATCTCTTCTTTACCTAATTTGGTATCGCGAGATTCGACTTGATGTTCATCGATATGGATCGAAGTATACACGTCATTTTTAACCAAATCTTCACTCATGATGACGGCGTCTTCATAGTTATAACCTTCCCAGGTCATGAACGCGACAACGACGTTTCTACCAAGCGCTAATTCACCTTTATTGATCGATGGACCATCGGCGATAACGTCACCTTTTTCAATCTTTTCGCCAATTTGAACGATTGGTTTTTGAAGGATAGAGGTATCTTGGTTAGAGCGTAAGAATTGGGTTAATGGATAGGTTTCGAATCGGAGTAAATCCACCATTTTCGCTTGACGAATTTGATCGTATGCTTCCCAGTTGAATTCGGTATCCTTGTCATAAACAAGTTTACCTCTGGTCGTCTTAATCGACGCTTCTGGTTTAACAGCAATCACAATCTTTCGACCATCGGCATAGGTAACTACACCTTCAACATGTGCAACAACCGCACTACCAGAGTCTTTAGCAGAACGGTATTCAATACCTGTACCTACGATTGGTGAATCTGGTACAAGTAGTGGCACAGCTTGACGTTGCATGTTCGCGCCCATCAAGGCACGGGAGGCGTCATCGTGTTCTAGGAATGGAATGGATGAGGTCGCAACCGAAACGATTTGTTTTGGTGAAACGTCCATGAAATCGACTTTCTTCGATGGGTAAGAACGGGTATCGCCCATGAAACGTCCAATGACGGTTTCGGTCTTGAAATGACCGTGATCGTCGGTTTGAGAGTCGGCAGAAGCGATGATGTAATGTTCTTCTTCACCTGCAGTAAAGTAGACGTATTCCGAAGTGACAAATGGATGTTCAGGGTCTGACTTATCCACTTTTAAGTATGGGGTTTGAATGAATCCATATTGGTCGACTTTCGCATAGCTCGCTAAGGAAGAAATCAGACCGATGGATGGACCTTCTGGGGTTTCAATTGGACAAATACGACCGTAGTGAGATTCGTGAACGTCACGCACTTCGACACCTGCGCGATCTCTCGCAAGACCACCGGTACCTAAAGCGGAAACTCTACGTTTTTGAGTTAACTCAGCGAGTGGGTTGATTTGATCCATGAATTGTGACAATTGAGAGCTGCCGAAGAATTCTTTCAAGGAAGCGGTCAATGGTTTGATGTTGATTAAGGATTGTAAAGAAGCTTCTTTCGCATCGGCTGTCGACATCTTGTCTTTGATGTTCTTTTCAAGTTTCGCCAAACCGATTCTGAATTGGTTCTTCAATAGTTCACCAATCAATCTTAAACGACGGTTGGATAAGTGGTCAATATCATCGATCTTACCAACGCCATCATAAAGGTTTAAGTAATAGGAAATCGAAGCGATAATGTCAGACACTGTGATGTGTAGTCTCGTTTCACGGGAATCGTGACCGATGAGTTCAATGATGTCTTTATCGTCTTTCGAATCTTTCGCTGCTTTGATTTGAACGACTTCTACGAAGGTTGCACGACGTTGTGATTCCTTACGATAGAATTCGCCTTTCTTACCAGCCACCAAGAAATACTTAATGACGTTTTCATCCAACTTGTTACGGTTGATTTGGAGTTCAAGTAAGTTTTCATCGGTAATTTCATAGCCACAATACATGATTGGTTTATGGTCTCTTTGACTTTCAACGGATTCATGTTTACGATAGTCTTCAAGAATATCGATGTCTTGTTTCGCATAAACAGTGGCGTATTTTAAGTCCTCAAGGGATTTAAGGTTTTGTTTGTTTTCATAGATTTGGAAATACACTTCATCGGTGACTTCAGTACCTTCATAGAAGAGTACGGAATCATCTGCAAGTAAGATGTCATGGTCAACGAATGTACGAAGATATCTCAATGAAGCGTAGTTCAAGCCTTCTCTGTTCACGAGTAAGGTTTGTCTAACTTCAGGCGTCAATACACTGCCGGCTTCTACAATCACTTCACCCGTTAAAAGGTTCACGATGTTTTGTTCAACAATGATTTCTTTCGCATATTCGATTGGTGTTATGCCATCGATTTTGCCATAAAGATCGACAATAAGTTTCGCTTTAGAAGCGTCTTTTTCAACGACATTATTACCATTGACGTCTTTCTTT
Source organism: Bacillota bacterium (assembly GCA_023436805.1). Taxonomy (GTDB): domain Bacteria; phylum Bacillota_I; class Bacilli_A; order Acholeplasmatales; family UBA5453; genus Paracholeplasma. The sequence continues at coordinate 17,531 of JAEZHT010000028.1, read as the reverse complement.
TGGAAGACGAGGTTATTTCTGTTTTTGTAGATGAGGTTACGAATTTCTGGGGTAATTTTGGTTCTGGCTGGAACCAATAGACCCGCTTCTTTCGCATCCGCAGGGATGTACAAGATGTCGTCTTTAGCGTATTGTTCGAATAAGTCTGATGTCTTGATACCGAATACTTCGTTTTCGGATTCATTTTGTAGACTGGATTCTTTCGATAATACCACTTTACGTAACGCATCTCTGTGTTGGCTGAGCAATTCTACCGAAGCCACATCCACGATTTGATCTTTCGCAACCAAAATTTCTTTGGTTACGGGGTCAATCACATCTTGTGCATATTTGTAAACCGCTGGTTGGTTTGACGCGGTAATGCCTTGTGCGATGGTCATTAAGCGTTGTGTGATGTCCAGCTTTTGTTTGAATTTGTAACGTCCAACTTCTTCTAGATCGTAACGTCTTGAATCAAATAAACGGGTACGAACGAATTCCTTCGCTGCGGACACAGGGATTTTTTCGCCTTGTCTGAGCTTAGAGTATAAGTCTTCAATGGCTGTGTCGGAGCTTAAGATGCCTTCCTTTTCATCCTTCTTGAAGGTTTCATCTAACATCTTCTTGTAGGTAGGGAATAGCTTTTTAATTTCTTCGATACCATCAAAACCGAATGCTTGTAAGAGTGAGGTTAAGGATACCTTTTTACTTCTGTCTAGTTTGCCATAGAAAATATTCTTGGCACCCATTTCGTATTCAAGCCAAGCACCTCTGGTCGGGATGACTTGGGATAGATATCGGTGAGTGTTGGTCTTTTTGTCAAAATCGCTGGTGAAATATACACCGGCAGATCGGACGATTTGTGAAACAACGACACGTTCAGCGCCATTAATGATAAAAGTACCCACAGGTGTCATGTATTGGAAATCACCCATGAATAATTGTTTTTCAATAACGGTCCCTTGGATCACGTTTTCAAGTCTTACTGTAACAAATAAAGGTCTTGAATAACTGGTGTCACGAATTTTCGATTGCACGATGTCGTATTTCGGTTCTTCAAAACGGTGGTTAGTAAAGTACAGTTTGAAATCGCCATTATAGGATTCAATCGGTGAGATGTCCTCAAATAATTTTGCTAACCCTTCATTCACAAACCAATCGAATGATTTGGTCTGTAATTCGATTAAATCTGGCAATTCAATCTCATGACGCATTTTAGAGTAGTTGCGTCTAACTGCTTTCTTACCGTACTGCACTGTACGATATCCCATATAGCCACTCTCCTATCTTTTTTGGGGTAAAACGGTTATATATTTATATATAAGGACCGTCTTTATGCATTTTACAATATTATCACATATATTAATATATGTCAATAACATTTAACAGATTTTTTTATTTCGAATGATGAAATACCCTTTATTTTTATCAACTATTTCAACCATTTGAAAGTGTTCTTTGAGAAACTTTAAACTCGATTCTGCGCCTTGTTTTTTCTGAATTACAATCCATAATTCACCTTGATCATTGAGGTGTTTATAGCTCTCAATATATAGATTAAATACGGTTTGTTTCCCTGCGCGAATCGGTGGATTTAACAAGATGATATCGAATGAGTCTGCAATATCATTAAAACCATCGCTTAAAATAACGGTTGCTGAAACATCATTTTTTAATAAGTTTTGTTTCGCTAAGTCAACAGCTCTAGGATTCACATCTGAAAGTGTTACCGTTAAATTAGGATATGTTTTTTTGACAATTGTTCCGATTGGTCCATACCCACAACCCAAGTCTAAAAATGATTTTGAACCTTCAAACGGTTTGAATAATTCCACCAAAGTTTTGGATCCAAAATCAAAATAGTTACGCGAAAACACGCCACTGTCAGTCAAAAAACGGAAAGTTTTTCCGTTCATTGACAAACTGTACTCGTGGATGTCGTGTTTTAAATCTGGATTGTTTTCAAAGTATTGTCCACTCATTCAATATCCTCAGTTGTAAAGCGAAAAACCAGAGTCATCCTCTGGTTTAAAAAGTTGGGTTAATTACTTAATTTCAACTTCTGCGCCTGCTGCAACTAGTTTTTCTTTAGCTGCTTGAGCGTCTTCTTTCTTCACTTTTTCTTTAACGATGCTGTTTGGAGTTTCAGTTAAAGTCTTCGCTTCAACTAGTCCAAGACCAGTTAATTCACGAACAACTTTGATAACTTCAAGTTTCTTAGCGCCGAAAGACTTAAGAACGACGTTGAATTCTGTTTGTTCTTCAACGACTGCTGCAGCTGCTGCTGGTGCTGCTGCGGATACTGCTGATGGGTCAATACCAAATTCTTCTTTTAATCCGTCAACTAATTCTTTGATTTCAAGAATTGACATTTCTTTTAATGCTTCGATGAAAGCTGCTTTTGTTAATTTTGCCATGATAATATTCTCCTTTATTAGTTTAGTGTTATTCGGTGGCTGCTTCTGGGTTTGCAATCATGTTTAAACCGATTGCTAATTCGCGTAAAGGCATTAACATACCTGCGGCGAGTTGGGTTAACAATGTTTCGTAAGATGGTAATGTAGCAAGTGCATTTAAGTCCTTAATGGATGCAGTTTTGCCTTCGATGATACCAGCCTTCATGGAAACATGTTCATTTTTCTTTGCGAAATCGAAAATAACGCGCGCTGGTGCAACAACGTCATCGTTTGAGAAAGCAATTGCTTTTGCTCCAACGAAGTGTTCTGCAAGTTCAGCGTGACCAGTTACTTCAACGGCACGACGAGCGATATTGTTTTTAAATACTTGCGCGTCGCAACCAGCTTTACGTAATTGGATACGTAAGTCAGTAAAGTCTTTTACAGATAGTCCGGCATAATCAAACGCAACGATCGTTTTTGCTTCTTGGATTCTGCCAACCAGTAATTCGACTTGACTCTTCTTGCGTTCTAAAATAGAACTGTTCATCTGGTTTCCTCCTTGTTTTTTTCTAAAAATAAACCCTCTTTGCCAAGACAAAAGAGGGTTGAAATACAACATTATATCCTCGGTAGGAAATTAAGCTCAATGGCACCTACTGTCTATGGCGATATTAGATTTTTAAGTAATTATCCTCTTAATGATTCTTCATCAAGACGGATGCCAGGTCCCATTGTGGATGATACAGTGATGTTCTTCATGTATACACCTTTAACGGTTGTTGGTTTAATACGATTTAATACTTGATAAATTGTCTTTGCGTTATCTGCTAACTTTTCAGCACCGAATGATACTTTACCGATTGGCGCTTGAATGTTACCAACCTTATCAACACGGTACTCAATTTTACCATTCTTGATTTCTTTAACTGCCTTAGTTACGTCCAATGTAACTGTACCTGTCTTAGGGTTTGGCATAAGGCCTTTAGGACCTAATACTCTACCTAATTTACCAAGTTCAGCCATCATATCTGGTGTCGCAACCATGACATCGAAATCGAACCAGCCGCCAGCTATTTTTTGAATCAATTCAGTGTCGCCTGCAAAATCTGCGCCAGCTGCAAGAGCTTCTTTAGCTTTTTCACCGCGTGCAATTACAACAACGCGTTGGGTTTTTCCGGTTCCATGAGGTAAAACGATCGCTCCACGTAGATTTTGTTCAGCCTTACGTGGGTCAATGTTTAAGCGAAAAGCAATTTCGACAGTTGCATCAAACTTAGTAGTTGATGTTTTACCAACTAAATCGAACGCCTCAGCCACTGCGTATTTCTTAGTTTTGTCAACTAACTTGGCAGCTTCGACGTATTTTTTTCCTCTCTTCATATGGTTTCCTCCTAAAATGTGGTCTAGCGGGATATCCTCCCACAATTTAGATGATGATATCTAAATTATTTTGGTACTGCCATCGAATTAGTCTTCGATGGTAACGCCCATTTGTCTTGCAGTTCCTTCAAGAATCTTCATTGCTGCTTCAACTGTGTAGGCATTCAAATCTGGCATCTTCAATGTTGCTAATTCTTTCAACTTATCACGTTTGATCGAACCAACTTTTTGTTTTAATGCATTTTTAGAGCCGCTTTGAATATTTGCTGCTTTCTTGATTAAGTCGCTTGCTGGTGGTGTTTTTGTTACAAATGTAAATGAACGATCATCAAATACTGAAATCACTACCGGAATAACATAACCGACTTTGTCTTTCGTTGCTTCGTTGAATTGGGTGCAGAATTGAGGAATGTTAACCCCTGCTTGACCAAGTGCTGGTCCTACTGGTGGGGCTGGATTCGCCTTACCTGCTGCAATTTGCAATTTGACAACTTTGACTACTTTTTTAGCCATGTGACACAACCTCCTTTATCCTATGAGTATGTGGTCAGCGGATTTGCTTTTGCAATCCTTCCACTACGGTGTATCCATACACGCCTTGTTATTTTATCATTACATAGTAATAATGTCAACCGAAAATGAAAACTAATTTGCGAGAGACTCCAGTTTGTTTAAAAACGCTTCGACCAGTGTGGCTTGATCGGGGTATTTTTTATCTTTCAAGTGGTAACTGAAAGCGACGTACCTATCGTCTTTAAAGGTGATTTTAAGGTAACGATCTTTGAAGTTATATTTACCCATTTCGATCTCTTTGATTTCCGTGTAGGAAAAGGCATATTTTTGATGCTCATAAGTCAATTGGATGAGTCCTTCGAATGTGTATATCGTAAAAGTATCTTCATCAAAGGTCAATAAGGCTTCAGGAAATCCCGGGATAATTAACCCATCGTTGGGTAAAACACCAATACGCATCGGTTTTAACCCTGATAAATCTTCATATGTTTTGAGTAAATCAATCATGGCAAGTGTCTTCATATAGCTCCTTCAAGCAAATCGCTTTTTATTTCGAATTCGAAATGTTATACTGAAGACATCCGAGGTGATTGTTCATGAGTATCTACCATCAAGGCGATGTAATCTTTCCAGTATCGCTAACATTAAAAATTCGAAATGTTGATAAATCTAAATATTTTTATACAGAAATATTAGGTTTTTCCATTTACGAAGAAACGGCTAACCACATCTATTATACCATCAATGGTAAGGATATTATTTTGAAGACGTTGATCGATTTGAACGCCTCTCCTAGACAACAAGTACAGGGATTATATCATGTGGCTTATTTGTTGCCAAATAAAAAAGCTCTTGCGCAATTGGTCTATCATATCGCGAAAAACAAATACCCGATTACCGGTGGTGCAAACCATGGTATTTCAGACGCGCTTTATTTAGATGACCCCGATGGCAACGGCATCGAATTATATGTCGATACCGATCCTACCTATTGGAAAGACATCGATACACATCCAGAAAAGATTGAAAATCAACCTTTTGACTATGACTATTACCTCCGTGCGAACCCAACTTTGTTTAAAAAGATCGATACGAATACCATCCTAGGTCATATGCATCAACATACCATGAATTTGAAAAAGAGTTCAGATTTTTATCAAAAAGTTTTAGGGTATGATTTGGTTTTAAATGTCCACAGTGCACACTTCTTATCTTCCAAACAATACCACCATCATTTGGCTTTAAATACCTGGGCACGACCCATTCAAGCCAAAGCAGATTCGGTAGGATTGGTGGATGTGACTTATGTGGTGGGAACGGATGAAAATCTCAACAAGATTATTCAAGCATTAACGGCTTTACAAGTGTCTTATGAATACAATTCAGGGGTCATTTATACCCAAGATCCCGATGGGGTTAACCTAATAATAAAAAAGTGAGTCTGCGAGGACTCACTTTTGATTTTCGACTTGATCGAATGATAATTCTGTTGGGGTACCGCGACCGAAGATTTCAATTGAAATGGTGACGGTTTCTTTATCGTTATCAAAGGATACCACTTGACCAGATTGGCCTGCAAATGGACCGGCAATGATGTTGACAGTAGACCCAATTGGGTGTTTGAATGTTGGCTTTTCAATGATACCCACCTTCAGTAGGATGGCATTGATTTCATCTTGTGGCAGTGGTACTGGTTTAGTACGACCACCAGAGGAACCTAAGAAGCCTGTAACTTTCGGTGTATTACGGATGACGTGCCAAGAATCGTCTGTGATGATCATTTCAACAAAGACATACCCTGGAAACATCTTTCTAACTTTCTCTTTTGGATTGCCATTCTTATCTTTTTCAATATAAGTTTCTTCCGGCAAAACCACTCTAAAAATCAGGTTTTGCATCCCCATCGATTCGATACGACGTTCAAGGTCTTCCTTGACGGACGATTCGTAACCGGAATAGGTTTGCACGATATACCAGCGACGCGGATCTACCATTAGAATAAGTTCCCTGTAATATTAGCGATGAGTAAGTCGAAGCCGAAGAATAGTGCTGCGAAGAAGATAACGAAAATAAGTACGCGTACGCTTGCGTCCAAATAGACTGCCCAAGTTGGCCAAGACATTTTCTTTAATTCTGGAACAGCTGGTACGAAGAATGGATAAATAACGAGTAACAAACCAATGATGGAAATACCCAATAAAATACCTGCAAATAAGTTAGGATAGTCTGAAATCAGTGGAATCGGACCATCTTCTGTGGTTAAGATACCACTTAAAATCATAATAGATAATGCTAGGGATAAAGACGCTAGAATACCAAGTAGTAAATTTTCCCATCTGTACTCAGTGGTCAATACTTCAATTAACTTACTCTTTTGTTCTGTTGCTTTTTGTTTGACTGCCATAATAATAGCCTCCTATTTACTTTCTTTATGTAGGGTATGTTTGTTACACTTCACACAAAACTTCTTGATTTCAAGACGTTCTTTTTGAACGGCTTTATTCTTGGTCGTTTGGTAGTTACGACTTAAACATTCCTCACAAATTAAAATCACTTTTTCTCGCATAAAAAAACCACCTCTGTGGTTAGTGCACATGTATTTTAACATGACACATCACCTTAGTCAATATATTATACACCATTTAGGGTGTTTGTGTTAGCTTTTTCTTAATCCGATAAATAGCGTTATAAACTTGCTTTGGGTCGAGCTGATACGTTCTCGCAATCGAGGGAATCTTTTGATTTTCTCTAAAATAAGCATCATAAATCGCCTCTTCTAATGCAGATTTGAAGACTTGCTTTTGATAATGTTCGCTTGGGGCTTCTTCGACACAAATGGGCATGTATTTGGCTTCGTTGACCAAGTGATCCATTTCTTGTTGATACCTTTTCCGTTTTTGATTCAGATTGATGAATTTGCGTTCTAAGACGGTTTCAAAATACCGCATGAACGTTTTGTTGTAGGTGTCTTTAAAGGACATGATTGCCTTATGTAGGCTGATCAACCCTTCTTGATAAAAATCATCCCGTTCACTATCAAAGATATAGAACTGGCTGATTTTCTTGTGTATGAACTTGTCGTATTTAGTAAACAGTATGTCTAAAGCCATCATGTCCTGTTGATCTTGAACCATATAAATCAGTTCATAATCGTTATAGGCTTTGTATGACATGTATCCTCCTAAAGATCTGCAAGCTTATATAATATCAGTGCCGCGGCAACACTGGCATTCAAAGAGTTTACTTTTCCAATCATTGGGATGGTGACCAAGTAATCACAAGATTGTTTGACCAGTCTCGAGATGCCTTCGCCTTCATTGCCAATCACCACCGCTACTGAAGTAGAGGTGTCAATATCTTTATAAGTCTTTTCAGCAACCATGTCGGTACCCACGACCCAAAACCCGTGTTGTTTGAGTTTTTCAATGGTTTGTGTGAGGTTGGTCACTTGGATGATGGTCGTGTATTCTAACGCGCCAACGGCGGTTTTAGCAACCGTCCCGGTGATGTCCACACTGCGATTCTTTGGAAGGATCACAGCGTCAATTTTGGTGGCTTCAACACTACGTAAAATCGCACCGAGGTTGTGTGGGTCTTCAATTTGGTCTAAGATCAAAACCTTTTTCTTTTGACCATCGAACAGCACATTTAAATCGGCGTATTCATACGGCTTAACGTCAGCAACGATGCCTTGGTGGTTTTGATTGTCTGTTTTTTCATTCAATTGGTGTTTTGAAACCAATTGGTATTTGATGTTGTGTTCATTGAGAAAAGGGACCCATTTGAAATCCGTTTTCTTTTCGTCGAGCCATACTTGGTAGACGGGTCTTTTAGCAAGAATCGCTTCTTTTACTGTGTTTTTACCGTAAATGATCATTATATATATACCCCTCTGACCAGTTTTTTACTTTAAATGCTGGATAATTTCATCAAGACAAACTTAATGGCTTTCGAAATGTATCCTGGTATGTTCGCGATGATCCCCATCGCTGGATAAGCGGTTTGAACCAATACAATCAATAACAAGATGTGTTCTACTGGTAATCTTGGAACCAAGGCACCGGTAGAGGATGAATAATAATCTCTAAAGAATGAGTTGAATTCAAAGAAATCAGGTGCAAATATGGTAGCAGCAATGAATGCCGCAAACATCACGACGAACAGCGATGTACGTACCACATTCATCGGTCTAAGGACACGTAACAATACCATCATCGCTGTGAATGTCGCAGAAATGACGATGAGTGTTGATGATTGGGTTTTATCGATTTGTAAAATCGGGGTTAATGCAAATATGATCAAGACGTTGATGACAACCACCATCGCACCAGGCAATGCGCGTTTCAAGACGTTCAATAAGAAACGGCCTTTGACTTGGTTGGTGTTTGGTTCAAGCGCTAAGAAGAACGATGGCAATCCGATGACTAAGAAGTCAATCATCGACAACTGTGACGGGGTGATTGGATAAATCCCTCGTGACAGGATTGCAACCATGGAAAGCATGAATGAGAAAATGGTTTTGGTTAAGAACAAAATCGCAACCCTTTGAACGTTGTTGATGACCCTGCGGCCTTCATTGACGACTTTTGGCATCGATGAGAAATTAGAGTCCATCAAGACCAAGTGAGACACGTTACGTGCCGCTTCACTACCGGAAGCCATCGCGATGGACGTATCTGCTTCTTTTAAGGCTAGGATATCATTGACACCGTCCCCTGTCATCGCGACGGTTTTGCCGCTACGTTTCAAGGATTCGATGAGGAGTTTCTTTTGTGATGGGGAAACGCGTCCGAAGACGGTATATTTATCCGCATAACGAATGACGTCTTTATCCGAAACCCCTTCAAGGCTGATGAACTTGTCGGCGTCATTGATGCCGGCACGTTTAGAAATGTGTGCTACCGTCATTGGGTTGTCACCAGAGATGACCTTGACGTCCACATTGTGGGTTTTGAAATAATCGATGGTGACAATCGCATCCGGACGGATGGTATCTTCGATGACCACCAATCCAATGGCTTTGATGTCAGATGGTAATTGATCTCCGTCAATCGATTGTGCAGAGTGCGCAATCGCGATGACACGGTAACCTTCTTTGGCATTCTTTTCAACGTCGGCAGCGACTTCTAAGTACGCGTCCTTCTTTAAGACGAATTCAGGTGCGCCAAGGGCGAATGTACCATATTTTTCAAACTCGACTGCTGATAATTTGCGTGCACTGGAGAATGGAATGACTGCTTTGGTTTTGATTCTTTTGGTCGTACCAAACTTTTGTTCCAATGCTTCAGAAGTTAAATTTTTTTCTTCGAGTGAGGCCATCATGGTTGGGATGGCTTTTTTGATTGGTAACCCTGATGGGTTGACATATTCGATGACATTTTTGACTGCCATCGTACCATCGGTAATGGTACCGGTCTTATCTAAACATAGGGTATCGATACGGGCTAACATCTCGATACAGTAAAGTTCTTGTACGAGTGTATTGTTTTGTGCGAGTCTGAGTACCCCAACGGCTAAAGTAACCGAGGTGAGTAAGAATAACCCCGACGGAATCATCCCGATGACAGCACCGGCGACCCCTCTGACGGCGTCGTTATAGACTGCGCCACCATGAAGTTGCATATAGAATAAAGTCCCACCAATTGGGAGAATTAAGAACCCAACGGTACGAATGATGTTTCTTAGGGATTTGAGTAAGTCAGATTTTGGCTTACGGTATTTTTTCGCTTGTTTAGCTAAATTTTCAATGTATGAGTCTTTACCAATCTTAGTGACTTGGGCGATACAGTGACCTGAAACCACGAATGAACCTGAGAATAATTCGTCGCCAACTTTTTTGACAATGGGGTCTGATTCCCCAGTCAATAAGGATTCATTGACTTCGATTTGTCCTTCTCTAACCACAGAGTCTGCACTGATTTGTTTGCCTGTAGCGAGCTTCATCAAGTCATCGATAACGAGGTCTGAAATCATGATTTCTTGTTCTTCACCATCGCGTAAAACCACACCTGTAGGTGCGGATAATAACGATAATTTATCGATGGTTTTCTTCGCTCTAATTTCTTGGAAGATCCCAATCCCAACGTTTAAGGATACAATCACAATGAAAAACAGGTCCTTAAAAGCACCTACGGTGATGAGCCATGTCGCTATCCCAATATTCATGAGGTTGAATAACGTCATGATGTTGGAAATGATGATTGAAGGTATGGTTTTTGTCGAACCTGAGGACACTTTGTTGGATAGTCCAGACAACACCCTTTCTTCGACTTGTTGGTAAGTTAGCCCTTGTTCGATTTCAGGGTTAACCCTAACCACTTCAATGACATTTCTCAATTCTTTTTTGGTTTTCTTTCTTGGTTTAATGTCTTCCAATGGAATCACACCTTTTCTGATAAGATTTGAATGGCTTGGTCAATCAATGCGTCACAACGTTGGATGTCTGTGAGGTATAAATACCCCATCATCGATTCAAATCCTGTGGATTTATGGTAGGTAGCCATGTCGATGTTTTTACGACCTGGCCCTGACGCGTTACGACCTTTTTTAAAGTAATTGATTTCTGTTTCAGTCAATAAATTTCTTTCAATGAATGTATCCATTAAAGCGGCTTGAACCGACCCAGCGGTAAATTTAATGGCCGATTTATGCAACTCATTGACTTTGGTGATGCCTAAAGACAACAAGTATTTTCGGATTCGCAATTCATAATACGCATCGCCAATGTAGGCTAAAGCAACCCCGTTGATTAAATGTGCTTCCATTACAGTAATCCCAAATCCACAAGTTCTATACGGATACGGTCGGCATCGCTGTAACGTTTTTCTGCACGCGCTTGTTGCCACGCTTGATAACGTTCAATTTGTTCATCGGATAATGGTAGTAAATCCATCTTGATGCCTAATACCGATAGAATCAATGTGATGGTATGGTAATGACGGGCGATTTCTTTGATGTCTTTAGAACGGTTCATCGCCTTCAATGCTTCATAAACGACGGTCATCACATTCGAAATATTGAAGTCATTGTCCATCGCTTGTCTGAATTTTTCAAGGGTATCCAAATTCACCTCAACGGTTGAATATCTTTGGATGGAAATATCGACAAACGCTTGTTTCATCGCACGTTTAATGCGTTGCCATTCGTTGTCGAATTGCTTCATCAAATCATCGGTATAGTTGATGGGTTGACGGTAATGGTGTGATAACAATAATAAGCGGTAAGATTGGTATTCATAATTTTCAAGTAAATCCTTGACTAAAATGATGTTTCCAATCGATTTACTCATTTTTTCACTGCCAAAATCCAAGCGGCCAACGTGCATCCAAGTGTTGGCTAATTCGTGGTTATCGTGGGCACAGCTTTGTGCCATTTCGTTTTCATGGTGTGGGAATTTTAAATCTGACCCGCCGCCATGGATGTCTATTTTATGGTTGAAAATAGAGTGATTCATGACCGCACATTCGGTGTGCCAACCTGGTCTGCCTTTCCCCCAAGGGGAATCGAAAGCAACCCCTACGTGGGTTTGTTTCCACAAGGTAAAATCAAATGGGGTTTCTTTTTGATTATCGACATCAATTCTCGCACCAACATTGAGGTTTTCAAGAATTTGTTTGGAAAGTGCACCATAATTGCCAATCTTTTGGACCCTAAAATACACCGAGTCACCTTGATGATATGCATACCCTTTTTCAATCAAATCGTTGATGTAGAATATCATATCCGTGATGTAGTTGGTCGCTTTAGGCATCAAATCAGGTAGATCACTGCCTAAGGCCAACGTGTCTTTGATGAATGCTTCGGTGAAGGTTTGTGTCAAGACTTTCTCATCGATGTTTAGTTTTTGTGCCTCATCGATGATTTTGTCATCCACGTCGGTGATGTTAGATACGTAAGTTACCTTGTAACCTAGATACTTGAAATAACGTTTAACAACATCGAAAAAGACAACAGGTCTGGCGTTGCCGATATGGATATAGTTGTATACGGTTGGACCGCATACATACATGGATATTTCGTTGGGTTTTTCAGGGGTAAAGAGTTCTTCTTTTCCTGATAAGGAATTAAATATATTCAAGGTTTCACCTCATTAGATAGATTATAGTTGAAAATGTAAATAAATACAAGTATAGACCCTCATAAATCATTAGACAATCCCTTTATATGGGGATTACCTAACAGAGGCGATCTTCCGTAATTGATTGAGGATTTCGACCATCGCCCAGGTGTCTTGTTTACAATATTCGAGCATGTCTTTTTTGACTCTTTCTCTGGTCTGTGGGTCATATAGTGGCAATTGGGCATACTGAACAATGGCGTCGTTCCCATTAGCAACCGGCATCCCTTTATACGATAGATTCGAAAATAATGGCAGTACTTTTTTAATGGAGTAAGACCCATTTAAATCGTTATGGTAGTAGTTGATTTTTTTCGCTTCTTCTTCATCGTAACCGAGATTCTTGTATAACTTGGTGTTGCCTTTGACGATATCCATCAAGTCAAACAAACGGTCTGCGATGTCAATGAGTCTATCTTTATAGGCAGGAAATAGCCTAGCTAACTCATGAATGCGGGTTTTTTCAAAAGCGATGTTATAGACCAAGACAGACCCACCGTCGGGTTTGATGACATCGATCATCGATTGAATCAAAGCTTCACGGTGATCACTGTGGTCTGTCGCTAAAAATGCATAATTGTCAGCGTCTTTATCACAAACATTGGGTTCATGTTCCACATGGATGGAGAACTGAAACAGGGATTGCATATACGGACCTTCACCTTTAAAACGCGGCAAAGGACATGGGAAGGATTCAAAGTCTAAATGGTAAATGGGGTATCTTAATTCTAAGATGCCTTCACGGATTTTTCGATGGTTGTAATACGGTACTTGGTCTTCAATAACACGTCTTTGAATGACGTTATTTTCGCGTTTGAGCCAGGATTCAGGGATGTCTAGGGCATTCACTATGCCCGCATTGATTAAGTCAAATCGGTCCCTTTTTTCACCATACTCATCGGTGAATCCGTTATGGTTGTTGAGATACGTGAGGATGCTGTTTTTTTCTGGGACTTTGGACCAACAAATATCGAAAAATTGACATTGTTTACGGTCTTTTCTTTGACAGTGTTTGCCTAAATCTACCGGGTTGGCGTTCATATGGTTTAAATAAGCAATGACGGTATTCATGTCTGCTTCAATGATGGGCATGTAACGTTCAGTAATCGATGTAAAATCGACCATCACTATGATGTCGTTGCCATATATGGGTTGATTGTTTTCATCATACTTGCCATCGAAAATATAGTCTTTGTTCAAGACGGCTAGGTAGTACCCTTGTTTGCCTGACGGGGCGTCTTTACTGTGTTCGATGATGTATCTTTGAAATGCGAGGTCATAAACATATCGGCCTTCATCTGTGAACCTATCAAACAGTTTTTGGAGTTTCTTTTCGTATTTTTCATCTGTAGGGAAACCCAAATCTTTGGTGAGCATCAAAATACCTTCTGGTGAAAAAGCAAACATGGATTCCTTTTCATGGGTCATGTCTAAATATTTACGAGATGTGGTCGCTTTGGTTTCAAAGACTTTAAACCCATCTTCTTGTTGTAAGAAACCGTCCAAGAAGCAGTAAAAATGATACCCATCTTTTTCCATTTCAAATCGCTTTTGTTTATAGGTGTCTAGCATATTGAATTGGAATGATCCACTGAATTGGTTTCTAACCGCTTTGGCTGTTAAACCTTCAATGGCGTTGTAATAGGTCATCATGACATTAAGTTGTTTGTCATCTTTCACGATGAGGTCTTCATCACCTTCATACATGTCATTTAATAACTCATCGCGTTTGATGGCATTTTCTGCTGTCATCAGGTCATCCATATCCTCGGAAAACGTGACAATCGCTTCACCTTTTTTACGATAAATTTCTTCTAGTGCACCATAACGGCTGCAACGAATGATGTTGGTAAAACCAGTTTTCGAAATCTTCATCCATATCACCTCTTGATGTCATTATATCTCATCGTTTTTTTAATGCAAGTCATGAAATATATAAAACTATTTATATATTTTTAAGACACCAGTGAATTTCAAAAAAAATGTTACGATTTTGGGTCGTAACATTTTACATTTGTTATTCAGAGAATGGTAAAGTTTCTAAAATATACGTGCTGGTGAAATAGGTTTGTAGGGATTCAAAAGTAACGACTTCAACCGCACTTGGTGTGGTGCTTGGGGTGTCACCATAAACGATGACCACGCGACCATCGATGGCTGCGCCACCTATCGATAAACTTACATTGCCAAGGGTTGCTGATTTAGTAGGGTTCATGTTACCAACCACTTTAGACGCTTGTAATGTGCCCGTGGTGCCTGGATAAATCACAATGGATGCGCCAAGGTATACCGCTTTGTCTAAACGTTCACCACCCAGTTGGATACCAGCTAATCCACCAACGAATATCTTTTCAAAAGATACAAGGGTGACTTCATTGGCATTACCTACGGTGATTTCAACATTCGCGTATGCATTGATGACTGAGGATGTGGTGAAACCTACCAATCCGCCAACCGATAGTTCATCGTCTGAACGGTTGTTGGTGGATGTATTGGAAACTCTGGTGATAAGGATTTCGCCATTGGCGTAAACGCTATTGACGTTGGTACCAATCGATGTACCCAATAAGCCACCGACATACACGCCTTGTGCGGTGTCATTGGTGGTGGTTGTGGTGACATTGACATCGACTTCAATATCGACATTCGCGTTCGCGTTGGTTACAGATGATCCACTGAGTCCAACGTTTTCAATTTTACCGATGAGTCCGCCCACGTTCGTGACATCCATGGATGACACGAGGATTGAACCGGATGCGCTCGCGTCCGTCACTTGAGTCGCTTGTGCTCTACCTGCCAATAACCCCACATGAGGTTCTGTACGGCCAGTGATGGCTAAGTTTAAATCGACATTTTCGATGGTGATATTGGTCAATCTACCGCCGGTTTCTGATAGCCCGGTGATGCCGCCAATATAAATTTGTCCAGTTCTTGAAAACTCAGCTGCAATGCTGGAATTCTTCAAGGTGACGTTTTCAATCAACCCTGCATTTTTACCAGCGATGATGCCAATATTTTGTGTACTTGTTTTAAAGTCAATCGTGACATTTTCAACGGTTAGGTTTTTGATGGTACCACGGTTGTAGCCGAATAGGCCAATATAGGTGGTGGTTAAATCCATCTTGAGGTTTTTAATGGTCTTGTTATTACCATCAAAATTACCTGCGAATTGCTTCGAACCAAATGGGTTTTGGAACGCGGCATCGTTGAAATCCAAATCATTTTCTAAGCGATAGAATGCTGTTAAATCGTTTGGAATGTTAAGAAAATCTTGAATGGTTGAAATCAATTTTGGTTCAGTTGCGCTGCCACCTTCAGTGGTTGTGGTTGCTTCACCGGAAGCCATTTTGTGGGCTTTACCACCATAGGTTGCGAATACATTGAATGTGTATTTATAACCCACGGATAGACCTTCAAAAATGATCGATGTCACTTCATTGGCATAGGTTGGTGCTTTACGTGTGACTTCATTGCCTAAGTAATAAAGCACAACGACGATGCCTTCTTCAGCGATTTCTTCTTTAGGATCTTCAACATCAAATTCCATATAAATGGTGGTTCTTGCTGGTGTAATATTTTTGATCGAAATTTTGACATCCGATTTGGCATTACAGCCCGCAAGCACAACCAACGTTAGAACAAATGCGATTAATGTTAGGACTTTTTTCATGCTTTATTCTCCAATATTTCTATAGTTTTGTTGATACGGCTGATCGCAACTTCTTTGCCTAATAATGACAAGGACTTCGGTAAATCGGGTCCATGCATCGCACCGGTGGTTGCGATACGACAAGGCATGAATAAGGATTTACCTTTGACGTTCAATCTTCTACCCACATCTTTGATGGATTCTTTGATATCGTCAGCATTGAAATTACTCATCGATAGTTGTTTCTTAAACATTTTGATGACTTGTAATGTATCTTCGGATTTCAAGAATTCCAATGCTTCTGGTTCAATTTCAAATGAACCGTGGAAGAATTCATGATGTAACTCGACGATTTGTGCGCCGTAAGCCGTTCTTTCGTGTAATAGACTGCATAAATCAGCGACCCAAACCGGATTGCTGACATCGATGCCTGCTTTTTCGAGGTGTGGTTTGCACAGTTCAACGAAAGCTTCAGGTGACATTTTCTTCACATATTCTTTGTTGATATAAGCGAGTTTAACCACATCGAACATCGCTGGTGCTTTGGATAATCTGGATGCATCGAAATGATTGATGATGTCTTCTTTTGACAAGATTTCTTGGTTGACTGCTGGGCTCCAGCCTAACAGTGCGATGAAATTCATCATGGCTTCTGGTAAGTAACCTAAATCGCGGTATTGAGAGATGAACTGTACAATCGATTGGTCACGTTTAGACAGTTTTTTCTTCTTTTCATTGACGATGATGGTCATGTGTCCAAACAATGGGATGTCCCAACCAAAGGCTTCATACACCATCATTTGTTTTGGTGTATTGGTGATGTGTTCTTCCCCTCTTAAAATGTGGGTAATCTTCATAAAATGGTCGTCGATGACCACAGCGAAATTGTAGGTTGGGATGCCGTTATCTTTAATCATGATCCAATCTTCAACTTCTTTGGATTGGAATCTGAGGGTACCTCTGACCATGTCATTGAAAACATACTCTTTATCGGCTGGTACTTTGAAGCGGATGGCATACTTATTCGAACCTTCTTTGTATTCTTTATAAGCCATGCCCATGTCTAATAGTTTTTCAGCGTATTCTTTATATAAATCCAAACGTTCCAATTGTCTGTAAGGGCCATAAGGACCACCTTTATCTGGTGATTCATCCCAGTCTAGACCCAACCATCTGAGGTTGTCTAGCTGTGACGCTTCGCCACCGATGACATTTCTTTTAACGTCGGTATCTTCAATTCGAATTATAAAATCGCCCCCGCGGCTTCTCGCGAACAGATAATTAAAAATCGCTGTTCTGGCGTTACCTATGTGTAATAGCCCGGTAGGACTTGGTGCGTATCTAACACGTACTTTATTCATACAAAAACCCTCTTTCGCATATATCATTATACGATATATGGTGTTTTCTTACAAGAAAAAAAAAGGCAATCCGAAGATTGCCCATAAAAATTAACGTTTTGAGAATTGTGATGCTCTACGAGCTTTCTTAAGAC
>JAEZHT010000021.1 GCA_023436805.1 Bacillota bacterium | reverse complement strand
ACTTTAACTTAACCCCTGCAAACATCGTGATTACAGGGACATTAGACATCACCACCCCTGGTGATTATGTATTGACTTATAGTTTAAGTGACGCTTCAGGTAACACAGCAGTTGTTGAAAGAACTGTAACTGTATTGGCAGGTTTAGTACCATCCACTTGGTTGGTTGTCAATGGTGACTTTGAAACTGAACAACTCACACCACTCCCACAACCAGCTGAAACCGGTTGGGGCTGGCATGGTGCCGGTGCATTCACCGCGAAGATTGAAGGCGGTATGGCTGTCATCAATATCACAAACCCAGGTACTGTGGTTCATGGTGTTCAATTCTATCAACAAAATAGAGTCATCGAACAAGGTCAAATTTATAAGATTACATTTGATGCGAAATCCGATATTCCAAGACCAATCATGGTTGCTCTAGAACAAGGTACTACCCGTCGTTATGATGAAATCGTGTTCTTAACTTCTGAATGGCAAACATTTGAAATCCAAATCGAGTTCGTCCTTACAGGGTTCACCAATGGTAAGTTCGCATTCTTTATGGGTGATATTGGTTCAACTTCAGTGCCAACCACCGTTTATTTGGATAACATCGAAATTGAAACCGTTCGTAACTTGGTAGATACCACTGCACCACAACTCTTTGGATTAGACGATTACTATGTCTTGAAGAATTCTACATTCAATCCACTACAAGGGGTTACCATTCGCGACAACTATGACAGAACATTAACCAACGATAACATCGTCGTGACAGGTTCAGTCAACACTGCAGTTGCGGGTGAATACACACTCACATACACCATTAAAGATGCAGCAAACAACGAAGCGGTTTATACCAGAAAAGTAGAAGTCATCGAAAGCGCTGAAATGTTGGCAAACACATTCGTACTCGTCAATAACGATTTCGCGATTGATCAACTCACAGCAACACCACAACCAGCAACCACAGGTTGGGGTTGGCACGGGGCAGGTACATTCACGATTGCAATCCAAAATGGCATCGCAACCATCAATGTGACCAACCCAGGTACCGTACCTCATGGTGTTCAATTCTACATGCAAAACCGTGTCATTGAAACAGGTGCAACTTACAGATTAACCTTCAAAGCGAAAGTTGACATCGCGAGAAGCTTCAGATTATCCCTTGAAGCAGGTACCGATGTACGCTTCTTCCAAATCATCGATGTTACTACTGAATGGGCAACTTATGAAGTATTCATGACCCCAAGTGGTGGTGGATTCTCCAATGGTAAGCTCGGCTTCTTCATGGGCTATGTCGATGAAACCAGTGTCGCAACCACATTCTACTTAGATGATATCAACATCGAATTGGTTGGCTATCGTCAAGATACCGTTAAACCATTCATCTTTGGTGCAAACAACGCTGAAGTGGTGAAAGGTACAGCCTTCAACCCACTTGCTGGTGTGACAGTGTTTGATAACCAAGACAAGACTTTGGTTCCAGCAAGCATCGTTGTCACAGGTACTGTAGATGTGGACACTGTCGGTGTCTATACACTTACCTACACATTGACTGACAGACAAGGCAATCAAACTGTGGTCGAACGTGTCATCACCGTAATTAACAACGTATAATCATCATTAGAAACATACTTCCTCTCTTGAAAAGGTGTGAAATTTCACACCTTTTCTCTTTTGGAAATCACTTTCAAGGGGGTTATAATGGCTTACATGCACGACATGTTATATAATTTAAACAAGAGGTGAACTTATGAAGTACATTCGACAATTTATCCACATCACCATCACCTTTTTCAAGGCCATCATCCGACTCATCATCGGATTGAAAACACCCAAAGGCTTATTGGCTTTGTTTTTAGCCCTGCTCATTTATTATGGTTGGGCGATTGCGTTCATCGTGTACGGCACCATCTTAAAAAATCCATGGTTCATATCGATTGGAACTTCTGTGGTTGTCTTCTGGATGGCCCCACTTACCCCATTTTGGGCATTGACCATCTTTACCACGTTATTCATTCAAAGGGTCGTTCTTAGAGACAAAAAGACCCAGTCATTTAGAAAAATCTACAATATGTATTTGGGTGAATCGAAAACCAAATCCGATGACAAACTGATTGCGTTGGTGGAAGAAAAGACCGATTTCGCCGATCCTACGAAAGAAGAACTTGAAGCAACCAAAAATCAAGATTGATTCAGTTATGATACAATAACATTAGGAGGATACTCACATGGAATATATCAAACAATCACATCAAATTTACGGATTAAATGAAGCTGGACAAGTCATCGCTGAAGTTAAGTTTCCTATCACCACAGGGCACATCGTTGAAATCAATCGCACGTATGTTGACCCTTCTCTGCGAGGTCAAGGGGTCGCAAATGAGCTTTTGATTATGGCATACGAGTCGATTAAAGCACAAGGCTTCAAGGCGATTCCAACCTGCAGTTACGCGGTGACATGGTTCAAACGAAACAAAGATAAACACGATGTTTTATTGGAAGGCATCGATTTAGATAACCCAGAATTACTTTATAACGAAGTTTGTAGCCGATAAGGAGGAACCCATGGATTTCATTACAGAAAGAAACATGATTTATGTTTGTAGCGATGAAAAAATCGTTGCAGAAGTGACTTTTCCTAACATCAATGATACGACCGTAGACATCAATCATACCTTTGTTGACCCATCCTTAAGAGGGCAAGGCATCGCGGGTAAACTGCTCATCTTAGCGTATGAAACCATCAAACAACAAGGCTACAAGGCTGTGGTTACCTGTCCTTATGCAATTAAGTTTTTCAATGACAACAAAGCCTATCAAGACATCCTAAAATGAGAACTTAACCGTTCTCATTTTTTATGGCGATGGGGGTATTTTTCGTTATCATTGTGTTATAATACGTAATAGATTTGGTTGAGGTTCGGTATGACAAAAAAACTCCAAAAAAACATTTTAATTCTCACGTTCCCAATCTTCATTGAGCTCTTGTTTTTCATCTTGATGGGGTCTGTCGATACGTTCATGATATCCGGTTATGAAAAAGCGAATGCATTCGCGGTGGGCAGCGTCGCTGCCGTTGGGAATGCATCGACTGTCATCAACTTATTTGGGGTCCTGATCAACATTGTATCCGCGGGTATTTCTGTGGTTGTTTCACAATATTTAGGCGCGAAAAACGAAGATGGTGCGAAGAAAACCATATTGACTGGCATATGGATGCAAGTCCTCATTGGGATGTTGATTGCAGCTTCACTCCTCATTTTTGGTAATTTATTATTCAAACTCATCGATACCCCGGTTGACATTCAAGGGTTATCCTATGATTACTTATTTTATACCGCGATTTCATTATTCTTTGTTGCGATATCAAACTCGATTTCATCGGCACTCAGGGCGTATGGACATACCCATCAAGTGATGATTACCGTCATCGCGGCGAATGTCTTTAACATCGTATTCAACTTCATCTTCATTTACGGGTATTTAGGTGCCCCTGAAATGGGTGTGGCAGGTGCTGCGGTGTCGACGATGTTGATGCGATTCTTCACCATGCTCATTACATTTATCTTATTGAAAAAACTCATTGGGCTATCCATCACTAAAATAAGATATGATAGAAGTAGTATGAGGAAAATTGTCAAAGTTGGGTTACCATCCGCTTTGGAAAACATGACCTATAACCTCATGCAATTTGTGATTTTGGCTTTTGTCAACAAATTAGGTACGGAAATGATTACAGCTAGGACGTATGTCAATACCGTATTATCTTATATATTTTTGTTTTCAGCGTCATTCGCGGCAGGGAATGCCATCATCACAGGGTATTACATTGGTGAGGAAGATTATGAAGGTGCTTATAAAAACACCCTCAAAACCACCGCCATGGCGATTGGTGTTGTCACCATCGCGACGCTCGCGGTTAACTTGTTGTTACCATTGATTGCGAACGCACTGACCGATAACCCATTGATCATTAAAACGATGCGACAAATCTTCTTGTTTGTGATTTTACTGGAAATTGGTCGAAGCTTAAATTTAGTCATCATTCAAGCCTTAAGGGCCGCTGGGGATACCACATTCCCATTGGTCATGGCCATCATCTCGATGTTAGGGATTGGTATCACGGCGTCTTACTTATTTACAAACACACTCCAACTGGGGTTATTGGGGATATATCTAGGCATCACCTGCGATGAATTTTTCAGGGGTGTGACCATGCTCATCCGATGGTTCAAAAAAGTATGGATGCATAAATCATTAGTCAAGGAGACCGCACAATGAAACCAGTCATCATGGCAGTAGCGGGGGGTTCCGCTTCCGGAAAGACCACCGTCGTCAATGAAATTCTCGCCAAGCTCGATTTAAAAAGCGTCGCCATCATCAAACACGACGACTATTACAAAGCCCAACACGAGATGAGTTTAGAAGAACGTTACAAAGTGAACTATGACCACCCAAGTTCACTCGATAACGATTTATTGGTCTCTCACATTGAAGCACTACTCAAAGGACAATCCATTTCAAAACCAATGTATGATTTTGAAACCTATGACAGAAGTACCCAAACCGAAATCGTTGAACCCAAGAAAGTCATCATTTTGGAAGGCATCCTCATCCTAACCGATGAACGTATCCGTCAACTTTCAGACATCAAATTGTTTGTCGAACTCGACGACGATACCCGTTTCATTCGACGTCTTCAAAGAGACATCAAAGAACGTGGTAGAAGTGTCGAATCGGTCATCAAACAATATTTAAATACCGTTAAACCCATGCATCACAAATACGTGAAACCCACCAAGCGTTACGCCGATGTCATCATTCCCAATGATTACAACCATGGTGTCGCGGTGGACATCATCGTCTCCCGTATTCAAAAAATCTTGGAGGAAAACTAATGATTTTAATCATTGGCGCGATGGCGTCAGAAACCGAATCTATTGGCCATTTGGTTCAAAACCCGGACAACTTCACCCTAAATGGTAAAAACGTCGTTACAGGCGAAATAAACGGCCATGCTGTGATGATTATCACCACAGGTGTGGGTAAAGTGAACGCTGCGTTTGGTTTAACTTCCGTCCTGTCCTCATATGATGTCGATTACATCATCAATGTTGGTTTGGTCGGTGGGTTTAAACCGCTTCATCCAGGCGATATGGTATTGGTCAAAGAAGCTTTATACCACGATTTTGACTTATCCATCTTTGGGTATGACAAAGGACAAGTCCCACATATGCCCACCTTATATAAACCCAATACAAAGATTCAAAACGATATTCAGTCTAAACTCCAATTACCAGAAGTTAGATTATATACTGGGGATACATTCTTAACCCAAGTCATCGAAGCCAATACGATTTGTGATATGGAAGGGGCGGCTTACTTTCAAGTAGCACACCTCTTGAATGTCCCAATGGTTTCGGTTAAAATCATCTCAGACATCGTCGGAGAACCATCACAACTTGAAGACTACAGCAGTTTTGAAGCCGCTTGTAGTATCCGTTTTAAAACACTGGTTGAACAATTACTATCTTAGGAGGTAGCGATATGAAAGGCTTACTCATTTTATCCGATCATTGTGAAGACACAGAAGCACTATCTACCAGAGCATTGTTGAAAAGAGCACAAATTGAAGTGGATACAGTGACCATCAACCCATCGAAACAAATCGTTACTGGGTATGGCTTGCATGTTTTAGTCGATTATCATAAAGACGA
This sequence comes from Bacillota bacterium, assembly GCA_023436805.1. GTDB lineage: Bacteria > Bacillota_I > Bacilli_A > Acholeplasmatales > UBA5453 > Paracholeplasma. The sequence continues at coordinate 32,617 of JAEZHT010000021.1, read as the reverse complement.
CATCGATGTCGATGATTATGATTTCTTAATCGTCCCTGGCGGTAAATATGTGGCACAAATCATCGACCAAGATACCTACATTAAGTCCACAGTCAAAGCGTTTGAAATGAACCAAAAACTCATCTGTGCGATTTGTGCAGGCCCTCGTTTTTTAGGTGCGATGGGCGTCTTAAAAAACAAGCATTACACGATTTATCCAGGCAATCAAAACGAGGCTTTTGGTGGGGTCTACCACCCTGAGCTCAAAGCGGTCACGGACGGCCTTGTTATCACAGCAAGAGGTGCTGGCGCTACCCTCGATTTTGCCTATGAAATCATCCAGTATATTCAGGGTGAAGCAGCGGCTAAAAAGATCCTCCAAAACATCGCATATTAATTTGAATTAATATGTATAATTTATATTGACAAACGCATTTTTATTGGTATAATAGTAAATGCGCTTGTTTAAATGTGGCCCGTTGGAGAAACGGTTAACTCACATGCCTTTCACGCATGCATTCACGGGTTCGAATCCCGTACGGGTCACCAAAAAGTTGTACTCATAGCTCAATTGGATAGAGCGCTTGACTACGGATCAAGAGGTTGGGGGTTCAAGTCCTCCTGGGTACGCCATATTTAATCGGGAAGTAGCTTAGCTTGGTAGAGCGCCTGGCTTGGGACCAGGAGGTCGCAGGTTCAAATCCTGTCTTCCCGACCATTTTTGCGGGTGTAGTTCAATGGTAGAACCCCAGCCTTCCAAGCTGATGACGTCGGTTCGATCCCGATCACCCGCTCCAATGAATATATTAAATCACCAAAACTTGGTGATTTTTTTTATCGTTTGAATGTTATAATAACTCATAGCAAGAGGATTTCCTATGAAAGTTATTTGTAATCAAACCAGACTTCAAACGGTCTATTTATTTTGGCTTGTCATCATCAATATCACTGTTTTAACGGCTGGGTGGGTTCACCAAGGGTGGCTCGGTTTTGGGTCATCGATTTTGATCAATATTGGCATTAACCTATTGATATTGAAATCATACCGAAATGAACTCAAAAAGAATCGGGACCACATCAGCATCAACATGGGGGCGTTCAAACATACCAAACCGAAGAGTTATTATGAAATTCCACTCGTCGATATTGAACATTTTTTTGTCAAACCACACCCAAAGAAAAAACGCACACAACGCATCATTCATGTCGTATTTGATCGAAACCAATCGTATGATTTTGTCATTGACCGCAGTCAGTTATTGAAACTAGAGGCGGTGGTTAGAAGACCACTGAATTATTCACTGATGCCGAAGAAAACCATCTATGGGTCGCCTAAACAACGTCGCTTCATTTGGTTTCAAGTGCTAGGGTCATTGTTTGGTGTTGGTTTAACCGCCACAGGCATTCTATTATATAACCACGCGAACGACACCACCATCAATGGTATTATGATCGGTTTAATCGTTATTTACGCGCTCATCCATTTCGCTTCGTTTTTAGATCAAGCAGACCCGTGGCATGTGAAGCTCTATCAAAGCATCCTCGGTATGGTGATTTATGTCCTGATTGTGTTTTCAGTCATCACCTTGTTTTCAAACTTCATCTTAGAAAACCCATTCTCGATGGTCTACATGCTTTATGCCGTTTACGCCCTGTCTTCATTTGTTGTGGTGGTTTTAATTTTGATGGCAGCCTTATATATATTGTCTTACGCTTAGGAGGTTATCCCATGACTTATCCCATTTTAGAATTTGATGATCATGACGACGTATTCATACGTCCCCATTGTGACGTCAGTCATTTACCCAAAGTAGAGAATCTCGTCATCACATTTTTCAAAGAAGTGATCGATGAATTGATTGAAAACAAGTCAATCGATGTGTTTATCCACTTAAAAGGTGAAAACAGTTATACCTTTTATAAGTTTATCGATGAACCAACCTTGATATTCCATGGGGGTATCGGTGGACCTTTGTGCGGTGGGATGATGGAAGAAGCCATCGCCATGGGTATCAAACGTATCCTTTTTTGTGGCGGTGGTGGTATATTGAAGCCAATGCCGGTTGGTCATTGTATTGTCATTGAAAATGCCATCAGAGATGAAGGTACGAGTTACCATTACGCCAAACCATCACGAGAAATCGCTATTGAACCTGAAGTAGTCAAAACCATTGAAGCGGGTTTAAACCGCCTAGGTGTGCCACATGTGGTTGGTAAGACATGGACCACCGATGCGTTTTATAGAGAAACCAAAGACCGGGTTAAACGTAGACAAAATGAAGGTGCGATTCTAGTTGAAATGGAACAGGCATCATTGATTGCGATTGCGCAATTTAGAAAAGTCAAATACGGTGCGATTGTGTATGCTGGCGATGACCTCACCAGCGATGTCTGGGATTCCCGTTCGTGGAAATCCCGTCAAAGTGTACGAAGTCGTTTGGTACTCATTTGTAAAGAACTCGCGAGAGACCTCTAGGCGAATGCTTTTAGATTTGTTATAATGAAGTGGGTCTTAAGGGGTGGAAACCATGGCTGTACAAGAAGTCCATAAATTTGAATTGTTCGATGCCTATGACATCGATGAGAATAAACTGAACATCGATATGGTGCGCGGTGAATCACACCCAGAAGGTCAATACCATATCGTGATTGAAATCATCACGATGAATGAAAAAGGACAAATCCTTTTAACCAAGCGTCACCCAAGAAAAGTTTTTGGGAACTATTGGGAGATTACGGGCGGGTCCGTCTTAAAGGGTGAAGATGTCTTATCAGGTGCAGTTCGTGAACTAGAAGAAGAAACAGGATTAAGAGCAGATAAGAATAATTTCATACCGATTTTTAGAGAAGTATTTTATGACGGTATTTTCAAAGGATTCTTCCATCAGATAGATACGACAAACCAACATTTCAAGATTCAAGATGAAGAAATCATCGATTATCAATGGATTTCGAAGTGCGATTTCATTGAGTTTATTTGTAAAGACCATTTTGTGCCTCATTCGAAAAATCGTATTTTACGCGCATGGGCTGTTTTAGAACCACTCATCTTTTGTGAATAGCATTTGGCACACGTAGTGTGCCATTTATTTTTTAAAGCGATTCTCACTAAAAAACACCGTATTTATTTGATTTATAGGCGTTTTTATGACAAAATTATTATAAACAGGAGGTCATATTATGCAAGAATTTATTCAAACAAACAGCATTTATATTCTCATCGGATTGGTATTGGTATTCGTGGTCGTGACTTTTTTATTGTCACGTAAGCCAGAAAAAGAAGTTAAACCCGTAGAAGAAATCAAAAAACAAAGTGAACCTGTGGCACCTGCCCCAGTTGAAGAACAACCCTCCATCGCAGAAGCGGTGGTAGAAACACCAGTCATGGCTGTAAAACCAGAACCTGAAGTTAAGATAGAGCCTGTGGTTGAAACGAAACCAGAACCTGAGGTTGAAGCTAAACCAGAACCAAAAGTAAAATCAGAACCAAAACCGAAAGTCGCGAAACCAAAAGCAGAAGTCAAAAAAGAACCGGTAAAAGAAACACCAAAACCGGAAGATTTGGATGAAGATGCGGATGAAGAAGCCGCGCTCAAACGGGTTGTAAAAAACCCTAAATACCACATTTCTATGAATAAGGAAGAAACCAGTCCATATTTCAAGAAATGGCGTGTGCGTAAAGAAGGTTCAACCAAAACCATCAAGTATTTTGATACTCAAAAAGAAGCCATTGAATTCGCACAAGGTTTGGCAGAAAAAGCCAACACAAGCGTGGTTATTCATAAAGTGGATGGGTCGATTCGTAAACAAGATTATTCTAAAAAATAGTAGCACAAAAAGCACGTAATGACGTGCTTTTTATCAATAAGGAGATAAAGATGGAAACATTCATCGTATTTATAGTGTTGGGTTTATTCGTTGTTTTAACCGTATCCCTCAGTTTCATCCCATCCGATGGGTTTGGTGTGTTAGAACAAATGGGTAAAATCCATGAAATCTATAAAGAACCTGGCCTTCATTTCGTGATGCCAGGATTTCAAAAGATGTATTTGTATCAAAGGGAAACTACCCTCAATTTTGACCGTTTGTTACTCGCACCGGACAATGGGATGTTATTTAAGGTCACTTTAACCATCAGTCTTGTGATCACCGACATTGAAGCTTACCATAAAGCAGTTAAACACATGTCCCTTCACCACGATTTGCTCAAACAAATGGAAAAATTCGTCGAAACTTGCGTGTGGTCTGCGCAGTCCATCCGTGCAGATTTAAACGAGTATTTGGTAGAACTCTTCACCAAAAATACCTACCCATTCGCCGTTTCAAACATCGATGTGCACGAAATAGAACAAGCTTAACCAGTCCAATCGACTGGTTTTTCTTTTTTAAGCAAATCGCATGATATTTCGAAATCGAAATGATATTATGTTTATGAGGTGATGTTATGTCAAAATTCGAACTTGGAATCACAACATTCGCAGAAGTGATGCCAGATTTAAAAACAGGAAAAACCATATCATACGACGAACGAATCAATCAACTCATCGATGAGATAGTGCTCGCTGACCAAGTTGGTTTGGATTATTATGGGATTGGTGAACACCACAGAAAAGACTTCGCTGCGTCTGCACCCCATACCATTTTGGCTGGGGCAGCGCGTTTAACGAAGCACATTAAATTGGGTTCTGCAGTTACCGTATTGTCCTCAGAAGACCCCGTGCGTGTCTATCAAAATTTCGCAACACTGAACGCGTTATCAAGAGGCAGAGCAGAAATCATGGCTGGTCGAGGTTCATTCATCGAATCCTTCCCATTGTTTGGTTATGATTTAAATCAATATGACCGTTTGTTTTCTGAAAAACTCGATTTACTCTTACAAATTAGAGACCATGAAATCGTCTCATTTGAAGGGAGCACTAGAGCCGAAATAGATCACTTAGGGGTTTACCCAAGAACCCAATACCCACTGCCAATTCAAGTGGCTGTTGGTGGGACACCAGCATCCGTCGTCCGTGCCGCGAACTACGGGCTACCGCTATTTCTTGCCATCATTGGTGGCTATCCAAGGATGTTTTCACCTCTGGTAGACTTGTATAGGAAAACTTATAAAGAACGTGGCTATGACCCAAAAGACATGCATATATCGGTCCATTCCCATGGGTATATCGCAGAATCTCATGAGGATGCGGTTGAAACGTATTTCCCATCGATCAAACAAGCGATGGACATCATCGGTAAAGAACGTGGCTGGTCTACGTATACAAGACAAACCTATGATGCCAGTCGTTCTATAGAGGGGGCTTTATTTGTAGGTGACCCTGAGTATGTTGCGAAGAAGATACTTCATTTAAGAAAAACATTGGGGATCAACCGTTTCGCATTACACGTACCTGTGGGTCAACTTGACCATGAAAAGGTAATGAAAACCATTGAATTATTAGGTACGAAAGTTAAACCCATCATTGAGGCGGCGATTGCTTTAGAAAATAAAGTATAATTTAGTTGAAAAATGACGTATAATGACTTTGAGGTGATGTTTATGAAGTCTTATACGCAAATACCTGAGGGTTATACCTTGAGTTACGATTTACATCTATTGAAAAACAAACGTGTCTTTGTGTTATTGAATGTACTCTCATTTGTTTTGATCGTACCTTTAGTACCCGGTGTTTTGTTTTTTGATTTTACAACACTTGAAATACCCCACTTGATGTTATTCATTGTTATGATGGTACTGAGTGTGGTTATTCATGAGTTGATTCACGCATTCTTTTTTCACCGATTTAGTGGAACGAAAGTGAAATTTCAGTTTCATGGCTGGGCTGCGAGCGCATCCACGCCAGGCATTTATTACAGAAAAAAATATTATCTCATCATCGGTTTAGCGCCAGCAGTCATCCTCAACCCTATATTGCTTCTCATGGCGCTATTATTACCAGCCCCCTATAATCTCGTTAGCTACTTAACACTCATGGTCCATTTCTCTGGTTGTGTTGGTGACTTCTATGTTACGTGGATCATGCGAAAGTACCCTGAAGATATGTATGCAGAAGATACAGGCATTGGGATGCGTTTCTACGAAAAAACAAATACAGATATTGAATTTCAATAACTTAATTATAAAAAATGGGTTATAAGACATATCATTTGAATTTTCGTTTCGAAGCATGTACAATAAAGCCAATCCGATGATAGATAGCCTGCAAACTTATGTCATCAAATCACAAAGATACCATGACGCAGACATGGTATTCTTTTTTAAGGAGTGTCAATTTATGAGCTTTGAAGAAAAACGCAAATTTGGTTTATTCGAACAACTACCCATCATTGTAAGGGCAGCACGTTCGTTTTTATACCTCAGATTATTTAAAAAGAAAAATGGCATGACCTTTAAATTTAAGGAACGCATCATGCTTTCAGTCACCGAAGTGAATGGGTGCCAAATGTGTTCATTTGTCCATACCAAACTCGCATTAAAAGCGGGATTGTCTTTAGATGATATCCAAGAGTTATTATCTGGTGAATTGGTCGGTGTTCCAAAAGAAGAATCTTTAGGCGTATTGTTCGCGAAAGATTATGCTTTTAACAAAGAAAAAATCGATGCTGACTTTTACCAAAAATTGGTCGATACCTATGATGTGAGAAAATCAAGAGCCATCTTAGGTGTGACCGAAATGATCACCATGACCAATGGGATGGGACTCGCTTTAGGGTACTTAAAACGTACACTCACATTCAAACACGTCAAAGGCTCCAATATCTTAAATGAGATATTCGTACCGCTAACTACTATGGTATTGTTCCCAGTATTATTGTTGTTATTTTTACCGTATATTCCATTTTACAGTAGAAAATTTTCAAATAAATCCAAATAATTTTTAAAAAGCGGACAAAATCCGTTTTTTTTTCGTTTTATTAGGTAGAAAAGCATATGGGGGTATCTTATGAGACTAATTAAAGTAGACCAAGACAATATTTTCATCGATGGTGATTTCATCGAAATCGAAGATGTGACGGCAGAATTATTAGAAGACATTGTGGACCACGCCATGCACGATAAATTGGTGTTTGACATCCACCCAAATAACCGTCACCCACTTGCAACATTCTTAAGAATTGTTGAAAAAGACGCACAACCAGACTCTCCATTTAGAAAAAATTATCTTCAAACAAATCAAAAATAGACGTACCCAACCTCACCTACCCGATAGGCTAAAGGCCTCCCTCCCTTTAGCCTTTTCATTTATAAAAAAATGTGATAAACTAAAGATGAGGTATGACAACAATGAGATTATTATTTCAAGGCGACTCCATCACGGATTGTAACAGAAACCGTGAAAACCCAGTGGATTTGGGCTTCGGTTATGTACGAAAAATTCAACAAGCTTTACCACAACATGAGGTATTCAATCGCGGCATTTCTGGCAACCGCACCATCGATTTATTGATGCGTTGGCAGAAGGATACCTTAGATTTAAAACCAGATTTCTTATCGATTTTCATTGGGATCAACGAAGTGTGGCATTACCATTATGATCAAAAAGTGCTGACACCGATGATGTATGAAGACTATTATAAAAATCTGATCAAACAAGTGAAGTACTTATTACCCAACACAAAGATTTTGCTCATCGAACCATTTGTGTTCCCTATTGGTGTTTACCAAAGAAGTTGGGATGTCGAATTGTTTGAAGAACAAGCGATTGTTAGAAAACTATCACACATGTATAACACATTATACTTGCCACTCCAAGAAGTCCTCAATTCAAAACTCAAAGATTACACCATGGCACAAATCGCCGAAGATGGTGTACATCCAACAGATTTAGGCCATGAAATCATTAAAGACGCCATACTAGAAGTCATTAGACCACATATAGGAGTGTAAGATGAAAAAAGAAGTTAGGACATTATTTTTTGGTATTGTCGGATCCATTTTGGTCTCTGGTGGGACCATCGCCATCGCGATTGGTGCACAGACCGATCAACTGAGCTATTACCCCGTATTGGTATTTTTCGGTGGAATTATGCTCATTTACGCGATTTTCGCTTCATTATTAGATTTGCCAGCACCGCGAAAAAGTCAGTAAATAAAGCTGACTTTTTTTCTTTTATAATATAACAAAAATAACGTGGTATTTCATCGTTTTTGGTGTTATAATACCTGTAGACACAACGTTACTATAAGGAGAATTAAGATGGCCATACTCAATCAGATTCCAACCCGTACAATCCCATTATCCAAAGCAAAATACACGAAAAATGAACGATTCCAAATCGGTTCACCTGTCCATATGGTGGGCTATTTCACTTTTAAGGAAGTGGATGCGAATAACATCATCACCGTCAAACGCATGAGTTTTGGATTTAGAAATGAATCCACACAAAATATCGTTGCGATTCGTGGCGTATTTACCCAACAAGACGCGTTTGGTGACGAACTCGGCGAACTCAAATACAGTTTAGTCGAGATTGAAAACTATGCCCCAGGTTCCATCCAAGGGGAACGCTTATTCATGGATGTCAACTTGTCTACCACTTCAATCCTGTTTAGAATCGAACAAGTCATCTACGCCGATGGGTCAAAGTGGCAAGCAGATCAATTTGAATACATCCCGATCGATATCGAAAGAAAACCAATCGAAGAAGCTTTCCAAAATACCATGAAGTATGCGTGGTTTTTAGTCACACCAAACTTCCCTATAAATAATCACTACAATGAAAATGAACATTTCTATGCGTGCCCTTGTGGAAACATCAACACCATTGATAAAACAGCTTGTAGTTTATGTAAAACACCAAAAGAACAATCCAAACCTTTCGCCACAACAGCAGTGGCTGAAGCATCCATTCAAAATACAGTCAAGCGCGTATTTGATGATTTCAATACCTTATTCCCGGACGCCATCATCAAGGACTCCTCTGATAATTATCGTTTCAATGAAAACGCCGTATTATTTGACCCGGCCCCATTGAAAAAGTTAAGAGACTTCGCCACCCAATGGAAAGGCGTCAACCCGATTGTTAAAGATGAAATCAAAGCGAATACCACCTTCATCCCATTCATTGAAGATTTAAAAAATCGCTTATTAAAAACAGAAAATGATAAAAAACTCAAAGTAGAAGCAGAAAAAAAAGCAAAGACACGTAAACAACGCATTAAGTTATTGGTCATCAGCTTGATTTCCATCTTAGCTCTCGCCATCATTGGTTTGGGTACCTATTATTTGATCTATGGCAAGCTTGCTTTTGAAAATAGAAACACCTACGAAGCCAAAGTGACCTTCATTAGACTCAATTCACTCAACACCCAAATTGACATTCAAATCGATGACATCAATTTTGAGGGTTCTAAGTTTGAGTTCTATGGCATTGTTTTTGATGACTGGTGCGTTACCAACTTTTGTTACGATGAAATCATCTTATCGCCAAGTGATTGGGATATCACCATCTCAGACAATCAATTTATCGCAACCACCGTCGTGAACCTACCCATCAACGGGATGCAAGCCAATGTGAAACACTTGGAATTCAACAGTGAATACTTCACCAAACATATTTATGTCCCATTCGAAAATGTCACTTATTATAACTAAAAAAAATGCTTAGGCCACTGGCTTAAGCATTTTTATTTATTGGGTTTAATTAGCTACGAACGTTGTCGATCATCGTGTTGATTTTATCGATATCGGATGGGTTTAAAGCAGTAAGTGGTGCGACGCTTAATACAGCATTCTTGTTGTAATAAGTTTGGTTTGCTAAAGCCCAGTTACGGTACCATTCATCGTCTGATGTCAAGTTTTCCATGATGAGGTCATAAGCTTCGATGAGGGCAGCGGCATAACCGACCACTTCAGCATTTAAAGCCACCACTTCAGGGTCTAACATGAAGTTGATGAATTCGTGTGCTCTGTCGACATTCTTAGAGGTATTTGGGATAACCAACATATCGGCGAATACGAATGTATCTTCAGGGACATAGATGTTGAATAACGCTTGAACTTGTTCTAATGTCTTGCCTTCTTCAAGTTGAATGTAAAGACGGTCTAGATAGTCACCAGTGTAAACGAGTGCCATGTCTAAGTTGCCTGCTTCAACGTTACGCTTCAAGGAGTCATCGCCCCATTCCACGAAGTTTGCACCATCGATGGCGGTTTGAGCTTGTGCTAATAGTGAAGTAGAGAAAGCATTGACGTTTTGGTCTAAGTATAACATTGCAGCTGCGTAAGCGAATTGCGGCACGTCATACATCCCACGTCTAACGCCTGCAGGTGCTTTGGATGGGTCGAAGTAAGCACCCCAACCATGGGTTTCTAATGCAGTTTCTAAACCTGCAATACGGTTGTTATAAATGATACCAAAGGTACCCCAGAAGTAAGGGACAGCGTAATCGGTATAATCGACGGTATCACCAGTTCTGGTTAATGTCGTAGCAGTCATCGATGCATAGATTTGATTGACGCCACTCATGTAAGTGACTTCTGTACGGTTTGGTAATTTGTCGTAATCTAAAGCGATTAACATATTTTCTTCGACCATCTTTTCGATCATATAATCGGAAGGGATGACGATGTCATAAGCGGTGGTGCCGCTTTTAATTTTGCTGTAGAAAGATTCATTGGAGTCTGCCACGTCGACGATGACACGGTAGCCGGATTCTTCTTCAAAACGATCCACAACGGCTTCGTTGATGTATTCTCCCCAGTTGAGGATGCGAAGTACAGGACGGGAATCGCATGCTGCTAAAACAACAGCTGCAGTAAGCATTAAAGCAAATGCTAAGATTTTTTTCATTTGTTTGTTTTTCCTTTCTTGTTGATGAATTGTGAACCAATGAGTCCTACCATAATGACTAAAGTCAATAAAGTAGAGAAAGCATACACGGATGGGGTCAAATTACGTCTACCCAACACCCCATAAATCCATATGGATAAGTTGTCAAACCCAGCGCCAGTATTGAAGAAGCTGATGACGAAGTCGTCAATGCTCATCGTTAACGCCAGCAACATCCCACTGAAGATGCCCGCCTTGATGGCCGGAACCACAACGAATACGAGTGCTTTCATCGGTTTTAAACCTAAGTCCGCGGCTGCATCCACCAAGTTTGCATCTAATTCCTTCAATTTAGGTACAACTGAGAGTACCACATAAGGGAAGGTGAAGAACAAGTGGGCAAGCACCAAGGTGGGTAAACCGAAGATACTGATCGAAGCACCCGGGTTAAATAAACGGATGATGATGTTGATCAATTCCATGACGAATCTAAACATAATCATCAAGGAGAACCCAGTCACGATGTCTGGATTCAAAATTGGCATATTATTTAAAAACATCAACCCACTGCGTTTGTTTTTAGGCAAGTGGAAGATACCAATCGCGAAAAATGTCCCTAAAATGGTGGCGAGTGTGGTCGCGATGAAGGATACGGTGAGCGTATTTTTAATCGCACTCAACAATTCGCGTTCATTGAATATATTTAAATACCATTCGAGGGTGAAACTGGAAAAACGGGTGGTGACAACAGAACTGTTGACCGATTGAATCGCGATGATGATGATTGGTAAATACAACATCAACATCATGAGGACAAAGAACACAATCCCTGCCCATTTTAACAATGGTTTTAAATAATGTCTGTGCTTGAAGCCATATTCTTCAATTTGTGCTTTTGGAAAGTTTGTCATAGTAAGGTTTCTCCTTCCTTGTCAAATCTTCTTAAGAGCACGATGGCACCGAAGATGAGGAATAAGATGGTCGATGCGAGCAAAGCACCATCGTTGAATATTGTGTAATTGAATTTGGTTTCGATGATGTTCCCAATGAATACGATTCTACCTTTCGATAAAATCTTTGGAATCGCGAACCCAGAGAAGGTTGGCAAGAACACCATGATTGAACCCGTCACAACGCCTTTTAATGACAGTGGGAATACCACGTGTAAGAAGGTTTGGAACGGGGTTTTACCCAAATCCGCAGACGCTTCAATTAAAGAGTTGTCGATTTTTTCTAATGCGGTATAGATTGGTAAAATCATGAATGGTACATATGTGAATACCATCCCAATGATGACTGCGAGTGGCGTCCCATTGATATTTGAAAACGGACTGAATCCAATCAGTGATGTGAGGATGTTGTTTTCAGACATGATGTTTGCTAGAGCGTCAATTCTTAAGATGAGGTTACTCCACATTGGTAAAATGACGAGGGTCATGATCCCAAACTTGTTATTAAAGTTGGAACGGTAGACCAAATAAGCGGTTAAATACCCAATCACAAACGCCACCAAGGTGGTGATGGATGCGAAAGTAAAGCTATTTCTAAACCCGACAAGGATGGATTTTTCACCAAACATGTCGAAGTTTTCCAAGGTGAAACTCAAACTGTTAAAGCTGATGGAAGAGGTTAGATTTGTAAATCCTAAAGCGACCAACGCAATCATCGGTATGAATACCAGGACGTACAACCATATGCGATATGGATTGGCTAACTTTGCGTAGGTACTATTCATTTTCCTTACCCATTAAATGGATTTCATAAGGGTCAACCTTGAGTCCAATCTTTGACCCAACTTCAAAGAAGTCATAATCATTCACCAAGATGTCATGGTCTTCAGCTCTGACGACCAATTCATTGTGTACGCCTTTGAATAAGCTGAAAGTGACTTGACCTTCGATGGAAGCTTTTTCTGAAGGGACGACATCCCAGTCTTCAGGACGGATGACGACATCCACTTTGGTGCCTACTTTAAAGTTTTCATATCCAATGAATTTGAACTTGGTATTTAAGAAGGTAACCTCTTGTTTGCCAGTGATTTCACCATCAAAGATGTTGGTTTCACCAATGAAGTGTGCCACATATTGGTTGACTGGTTCATTATAAATCGATTTAGGTGTACCGAGTTGTTCGATGTTCCCGTTACGCATAACCACGATACGGTCAGACATCGTCATCGCCTCTTCTTGGTCATGGGTGACGAAGATGAAGGTGATGCCTAGGTTGCGTTGCATTTCCTTGAGTTCATATTGCATATTTTGACGTAACTTCAGGTCCAAAGCGGCCAGGGGTTCGTCAAGCAGAAGAATCTTAGGACGATTGATTAATGCACGTGCGAGTGCGACACGTTGTTGTTGACCACCCGATAGTTGGTCAATCTTGCGGGTATCATACCCAGACAATTTGACTAAGGCTAACATTTCTTTCGCATCTTTCATAATAAAATCAGCGATGGTTTTCTTAAGCTCACGCTTATTTTGTAAAAGGGATCCATCTGGACTGACTTTTTCGATACGACGCTTGTAAAATTCGGTTAAGAATGAGAGTGGTCTGTGGTGTAGACCAAACGCGACGTTGTTGATCACGTTTAAATGTGGGAATAACGCATAGCGTTGAAACACGGTGTTGATTGGTCTGGCATAAGCAGGGATTTCGCTGAAGTCTTTACCTTCAATCGCGATGACGCCGCTGTCTGGGGTGACAAACCCACCGAGCATTCTGAGTGTTGTGGTTTTCCCACAACCAGATGGACCTAACAATGTCACAAACTCGTTTTCATAAATGGTGAGATTAATCCCATTTACGACGTTTTCATTGTCATAGGTTTTTACAAGATTAACTAATTGAATTAAAGGTTTCTTTTCCAACTTCGGGCTCCTAGGTTTAATAATATTTTTTTACTGATAGTTATTATATACTTATTTTCTAGGATTTCAAGCGTTTTATACGAAAAAAAAAGACATTTTTTTTGATAGTGCTTTCATCAACGAAAAACGATGCTTAAAATCGCTTCACAACGCTATCAATTCATTTTTTTACTTTTTTAGAATTTTGGTAGAAAAAAGACATCATTTTGATGGTGTTTTTGAAATAAAAATGATCTTGTTTTTATAAGCGATTATTCGTTATTTTCAGTGAACCTTTTTTTGTTATATTTTAAAATCATTTTAATCAAATGATTATGTTTCGAAGAAAGCCTTGAATGGGCATTTAAACCCAAATATAAACGCCTTTTGATATTGTGTTTTCAAATAGATATTTTTAAAGTATTGTATACAATTTACGTTTATCATGTTACAATCATTTTTAGGGAGATTATGAATATGAAAATGACACAGGTGAGCCCACGCTCAAACAAGGTGTATGAGTTCAATTATGATGTTTGGTTAGGCAAAATGAGCATCAAAGTCAATGATCAAGCGTCTCAAAAGGTTAAGAAATTGATTTTCAATTACACAGATGAAGGCGAAACACGAACCATCACTATCAAAGGCAACATGCTCAGCGGTTTCAAACTCATCGATGGCGATGAAGAAATCGTCATGCTCAGAAAATTATCTGGTTTAGAATGGGTATTGGTATTATTCCCACTCGTTATTGGTGTCCTTCGTGGTGCCATCGGTGGTGGTTTAGGGGCGTTGGCTGGTATTGCAAACGCATATGTTGTGAGACAAACCAAAAATCCATTCATCAAAATTTTTGTGAGTTTATTGTTCGCTGGCTTAGCGTTTGTCGTGTATAGTTTGGTCGCGAGTGCGCTTTTAGAAGCAATTAATGGTTAATTTTTAGAAGACCTTTTGAAGGTCTTTTATTTTTTGGATGCTAATATTATTTCTAAAATTTAGAAATTAATGTTATAATCTCTTATGGAAAACTGGCAGTTAGACCGTTTTAATTAGATTTATTTTAATTAGTCATCTTTTCTCGCAAAAAACAGCCAATTTTTACGTCTTAATAAAGGGGGAAACAAATGTGCACATTTCCGGTAAACTCTTACGGGATATGAAACATGGCAGTGAAGAAGCATTCACCACCATCTATAAGCAATATCATAAGCTCATCTATTACATCGTTTACCAATACGTTAAAGACGTAGAAGTAGCGAAGGACCTAACCCAGGACGCATTCATTAAAATGTACCAAGAAGTGAGAAGTAAAGATGAACCCATCCGTTTCCATCCATGGTTTATCACATTGACGAAAAACATCGTTTTTGATTATTTTCGGAAAAACAAACCAAACCTGGTGGATAAAAACAGTGAGAAAACTTTAGCAGAATTCCCCGATCCTAGCTATCAAGCCTCCCCCGGCTCCATATCTTTTCAAGTGTTAACCCCTTCGGAAAAACAGGTCATCGATTACAAAATCATATTCAAACTGACATTTCAAGAGATTGCGGATACCATGGGTTTAACCCTAAGCGTCGCGACAAAGATGTATTATGAAGCGCTCACCAAACTCAGACTGGAACTGGAGGTTAAGTCCAAGTGAAAAACAACAATTTCATCAAAACTTACAAAAAACAGTTCAATGAAGCATTCAACGTCCCTGATATGTTGGATGAGATCAAAGCTGAGCTCACATTTACCCCCCGTATCATTTTTAAGAAAAGAGTTAAAATTCGACTCATCCTCGAATTGATGACTTCATTCATTTTGGTTTTCATGAGTACCTTATATCTCAATCAAGATTTTAATACGGACCCATTATCTTTCTACGAAGAAAATAAGTCGTATATCTTATTGGGTATCGCCGCTTTATCATTTCTATTGTTTCTGATTGATATCTCACATAAATTCATCCAAGTATATAAAAAAAGAGCTTAAGAAGTCGTCCTTCTTAGGCTCTTATGTTCTATTAAACAAGCGTCGAATCAAATCTTGTAAGAGGGTTGGAGTCACTTTTTCATAAACCAACTCAATTGCGAGTAGTGGGTCATCCGTGATGATGCCATCGACGTCGATACTGACGGCGTATTTGATGTCATCGGCACGGTTCAACGTCCACACATAGGCGCGTTTGCCAGATTTATGAATCAAATCGATGTATTCTGGGTTGGACTTAATCATATCAAACCTTAACCCCAAACTATCGACATAACCCAATGTGACGACCCCGTTCAATGAACCAACAAAAAGCGGGATCAATAACATCGTAGATATACTTTCATCCATCGACTTCACTTTTCGCAGTTGTTCACGGTTAAATGACATGATGGTCGTAGAAGAAGCCATATCATAATCGATCAACATTTCCATCACACGGGTTTCAATCCCTGGTGTGGACCCTTTGATTTCTAAGTATAAATAAGTTCTACCATAAATGAGTTCAAGCACCTGAGCCAAGGAAGGGATTTTTTCACCAGTAAAATCTGGGTGAAACCATGAACCAGCATCGAGATTTTGGATTTCTTCAAAAGTTAATTGTTCAATGCTTTGACCTGTTTTTAAGTTGGTGGTACGGTTGACGGTATAGTCATGGAATAAAAAGGGAATGCCATCTTTTGACATACGTACATCGATTTCAACAGCGTCTGCCCCTTGGGTGATTGCCAAATCCATCGCTGCAAGCGTATTTTCTGGAGCGTAAATGGACGCACCACGATGTGCGATGACAGCGGATCTGTTCAATAGTTCAAGTGGGGATCGATCTGCCCCTAAGATTTGATAAACTGTACCAATATTGAGTCCAATCAACACCACGATACTGATGATGGCGACTTTACGTGTCCATTTGGTTTGTTTTGGATGAGGTCTCATGATGTAGAAATCCAAGGTTTCAGGGGTTTCAATCTCAGCATGTTTGTTGTGATAAACGGCTGTGATGTATGCGACATTGATTGGCACGAAGAAGAGTGTCGATAAGAACCCAATCAATAAATACACCGCGTATATGAATGTAAATAGCGTTGGAACAACATAACCTTCGCCACGAGTGAGTTGAATCAACCACCCCAAAGCGATGATGATGAAAAGATATAAGCCGTAAACAATAAAGTTAAGCAAGAAATTGATTGAGAAGAATTCAAACATCGTGCGAATTCTTCTTTTACTTAACATCAACTTCTTTTCAGATTTAACAGTCTTAAACGGCTGTTTCTTGAACGTATAAATCGGTAGATATAACATGGTTTCAATGAATAAAAAGAAGATGATTACTGTAAAGACCAACACGAAACGATTGATCCACATATCTGCACGTAGTTCATTGACTAAGATGGGAAGTTCAATTGAAGATGCGAAACCATAGACCGAGATGAAACCTGTTAAATACACGAAACTCAACGTCGGAACCCACAAGTAAATGGGTAACAGTTTGCCCATCATTTTAATTTGATCCACCCCAGCCAACCATAAATACTTCAGGTTGAGCTGGATTTCTTTGATGCCATATTCAAAGATGATTTGTAAGAATAGAATTTCGATTAAAAAGTATAATGCTATTACAGTAATGATTAGAAACAACAATAATACTGTGGTAGGGCTGACTAAATAGGCTAATAAATCTCTATTGGTGATGTAAACAAATGGGCTCCACTCTATCGACCAATAAAACAATCGACTGACAAAAGGGTAAACCAAAACAACCCCCAACAAACGGTAGAGGATTTCAAAGTAAATCAAGGTTTTTAAGTTGTATCCAAGCCCTTTGGCCATCAAATGGAGTGTTCTTACCATACTAAAACCTTCTTGTTTTTATTTTAACACGGAACAAAAAACACATCAAATCTAAAAGACTTTGAATAATGTATCTAAACATTGTATACTTGAACTAAGGCAGGTGATTTTCATGAAATTTAAAGACTATTTCACACCTAAATCGATGGTTTATACTGGTGAACATACCAACATTAAAACGACCATCAAGCATTACCAATACAATGCACAAGAACTCATCAAAACCGATGATTTCGTCAAAAAAGAAGGGTTTAAACACTATATTCAAGTCGTAGGCTTAAGTGAAGTGGATAAAATTATGGCACTCAAAGAGATCTATCCAGTCGAGCCATTGATTTTAGAAGACGTCTTCAACGTATCTCAACGGGTTAAAATCGATGACCGTAAAGAATACATCTTCGCTGTATTCCATGTGAATTACTTTAAAGAATCGGTCAAAGAGGATTATATGAGTTTATTGTTCTTTAAAGATACCATCATCACATTCCACGAAAAAGACCCAGACTGTCTGGATGCTTTATACCCACTGTTTGAAAGCTATCAAGAACTTAGAGAAAGAAGCACCGATTTCCTTTTCTATCAAATTCTTGACATCATCACCGATAGACACATCGATTTGATGGAACACAACCAAATGGTCACCGAACAAATCGAAGAAGAAATCCTCGAATACAAATCGGTGGACCAAGAAGAGTTTTATCAAATGCGTAAGAACTTGTTAAAACTCAAAAGCAACGTTTCACCAATCTTAAATCAAATCGATAAAATCATTCAAAGTCCTAAGGGCTTTATAGCTACAGATCAATACCCTTACTTTGATGACTTGAAAGACCACTTGTCGAGACTCGATGAACGTCTCAATGACGCACGTGAGCTCATGCGTCACTTATTGGATTTACACATCAACAACCAATCAAATAAAATGAATGAGATCATGAAAACACTGACACTCTTTTCAGCGATATTCATCCCGCTATCATTCCTCACCGGATTCTTCGGTATGAATTTCGTACACTTTGACGTTCTCACCTATGAGAATGCAGTCTTGGTATTTGTCATCGCGTGCTTCATTTTAGCCGCTGGTATGGTCTATTTATTCAAACGCATGAATTGGTTCAAATAACCCTCCATATGGAGGGCTTTTTCTTTCTCAAGGATTTCAAATAACAAAACTTGCTTAAATAAATCTTAAAATACGGTGTTATAATCAACATAAGGTGTCTTTCAAAAACACAACGTTTCTTGTGGTTTTTCTAATACACAAAAATAATTTGCACAAAATTTTAAAAAAGTGGACAAAAATGGATTTTTTTTCGTTTTATTAAGTGAAAAGATATTTTTGTCCATTAATAGGGGGAAGATTAATGGAGACAATCAGACAGGTTGAGGGAATCCGTAAAAGGAGCGAGTCTGCGTTTAGAGAAGTTTATGACAATTACTTTAAGTTATTGAAACACGTCGTTTATAAAATGGTTAGAAACCATCAAATCGCCGACGAATTGGTTCAAGAAACATTCATGAAGATGTATGAGCGTATTCATACGTACACAGTGGACACCAACTTTAAGTTTTGGTTAGTTCAAATTGCGAAAAACACCGCCTTAGATTACCTCAGAAAAGAACAAAAACAACTCAACATCACGGTGAATGAGGGTGTCGTCGAAAGCTACATCGATGATCACAAACCGGATGACTACGATCATCTCTATAAAAAGATAGAAAAGATCGTCAGCAAAGACGAATATGAAATCGTCATTTTAAGAATCTTCCATGGCCTCAAGTTTCATGAGATCGCAGCCATGTTAGAGATAACCACAGCAGTAGCCACAAATAAGTACTCAAGAGCAATTAAGAAGTTAAAGAAAGAACTTCGTGAGGAGGATTTACATGAGTAAGAAAATTAAGACCCTAGTCCAAAAGTATGAGAAGGACATGCAATTTGAGAATCGATTTGATGAACTCAAAAACAAACTCGATTTAATTCCAGATGCTGATACTAAAAGCGGAGTGTTTATTATTAAAAGAAAAGTAATGCCTGCGTACGTAATGATGATTGTTTTACTCATGTTAGTGACGGGTATTATTGGACTACAATTCGGTTTAAATTCGAACTATGTAGAAACTCCTGAAAATGTTGACGTCATAGAATTGAAACTAATGGAACTAACAGATGTATATGAAAGAGAATCAGTTGAATTAATACTAATTGATAATAACACTCAAGTATTCACATATATTGGGACTAAAGATGGTGATTTCGTTGTAGTTTTTTATATGAAAGCAATCGTTCAACAAACAATTACTACGATAAAAATTGGAAATCAATCTATTGTACTTGATAAAGATAACCCTATGGATTTACTAGTTATTGAAAATATTGATAACAGTCAAATTGAATTTAAGACAACATATCAAAATGGCGACTTTGTTGACTTATTATTAAACAGAGATTACACAGATGAATTTTCGATTTTCGGACAATAACCTATGAAAAAATATTATATACTATCGATTTTCATGCTTTTCTTATTTCTATCAGGATGTGCTTCAAAAAAAGAATCTCAGAAAGTTTTATATAAGTTTGATAAGCAAACATCCTTTTCAAATGTGGAACTATTAGATCAACTAGACGATTATAAAGATGGTTTGGTCATATCAATCACTTTAGAATCAGAATACGTCGCTGATGAATATAAAACAAAGATTTTACCAGGCATGACCGCTGCAGAAATCGATGCAATCATCAAAGAAATGCGCGAAGTAGCTAAAAACTACTTTATTGAGTTAAACAAACAATTCATTGACACACATGAGTTATCGGAGCTTGGTGTTGTGGAATACTCTAAATATGATCCAAGTATTACCATTTACTTAGGCAAAGATGAATTGACATTAGAACAAATAGACAAATTGATTTTAATCTCGAAAGTAGATGAAGTTTTATTTGTAGAAGTTAAACGTTATATTTAGGGGGAGTCATTCGAATGAAAAAATTATTACTTACTACCATAATTGTTCTCGGGATGGCTTTCTCGTTAATGGTTAACGTATCAAAACCTACAGTTGTGCTTGGATCAACAACCCAAGCTGAACCGAAGGATAAAATTGTTTTTGAAGGTTTCAATTTAAATCAATCCGCATCCATGGATGAAATTCAAGAAGAAGTGAGCGAAACTGCAAATGAAGTCGTGACAGTTCAAGTCCAATTGGATTATCAATACATGTCTGATGCAAGATATAGAATTAATAGAAGAACAAACATTAACTCATTCATCGCTGAACAAAGAAAACTTATTAAAGAGTATCATACAAAGATGAATGCATATTTGACTCAAGACATTGAACTCGATAACTACATTGATTCCTATGTTTCAAGTTACGGACCATTCGTTGAATACTATTATGAAAAAGATGAATTCGTGAACAATTCAGAAGAAATCGTTGGTGAATTAATTGAAAACGACAACGTTTCCATGGCTTACATCCAAAATACAGAAGAATACACATCATCTAATTTAAATACAGCTTTATACACTATGAATTCTTATGAAGCTGTCACTACTGGTCAAGTCAGTGGTGCTGGTGTAACCATTGGTATCCTTGAAATAGATGGTATCGTTGAAAGAAAACACCCTAACCTCATTGGATCAAACTTAACCGTAAGAGATGAATGGTGGTTTAATGAAAATATTTCATCACACGCTACCATGGTAGCCTCTGTTGCAGGTGGTAACTTTGGTGTCGCTAAAGGTGCTAGAATTCTTAGCGTTCAATTGGTTGGTTCAGCCAAAGAAGAAATGGAATGGATGCTCGATCGTGGTGTCAATATCATCAACTTGAGTTGGGGAGACTCCTACGGTAGTGCAACAGGTGTATATTCAAGCCAATCTGCATATTATGATTACATCGTTAGAACAACATTCGTAACGATTGTCGCAGCTGCAGGAAACTGGGGCGATGGACATGGTATGGTCGGTAACCCAGGTCTTGGGTATAACGTCATTACTGTTGGAGCGACAAACCCAACAGGTACATATCGTCAAAGTTATTCATCTTATAACGTCATTAATGGTCCTTCCAAACCAAATATCGTAGCACCAGCTGGATTTATGATGCCTAACTACTCATTCCCATTTACAGGCACGAGTGTAACATCCCCATTGGTAGCAGGCACAATCGCTTTAATGATGGAATCTTATCCAGAACTAAAAGTATTCCCTGAAAAAGTTATGTCATTGATTTCAGCTTCCGCCAAATTCATGTCATTTCACGGAACAACTGGAATTGAAGGATATAATGCAGAAGTTGGTGCAGGGCTATTTGATTATAAAGAATCTATGGAAAATATGACTAACACATTTGGTTATATTAACAGCACTGGTAAGTCTGGAATTTATAAAGAAGTGTATTTCTACGTAGCTTATGGACAAACTGTCAAATCATCAGTTGCTTGGTTATTAAATAGTAATGATACAACCACAGTTAAATTAACTGACTATGATTTAAGATTATTTGACCCAACCGGTAGACCTGTAGCGTCCGCAACCTCTAACCACAATAACATCGAAGTTGTCACATACACAGCGCACATGCCTGGTTATTACAGATTACAAATTATCCAAAACGGATCCTTAGCGAACGGTTCTGACTGGGTATCCTTATCATACAGTATTCGATAAAAAGCATTTAAACGAAAGGGGGCGACCATCATGATGAAAGTTTTAGTGGCTGAGAGTAATAAGAAACATCGCGATTTACTCGTTCAGTATTTACAAGAAGAACAAATCCACGTATTAACAGCAGCCGATGGCCAAAAAGCCCTCGAAGTATGGTCCAATGAAGATCCGAAAATCATCATTATGGACATCAATATGCCAGACATCGATGGCTTTAGCGTCATTGAAGAAATACGTCGACGTGAACTCGATCACACCTACATCATTGTCGCTACCGATAATGAAGAAGTCATTTTAGGTAGAAGTTTCGATGTGGGTGCGGATGACTTCATCTCTATGCCAATCCGTAAAACAGAACTCATCTATCGTATCAAAGCGAGCGAAAAGGCGATTTCTACTCAAGAAAATCAAACTGTGATTTACGCCTTGGCACAACTCACGGAAACCCGTGATATCGAAACCGGTAGACACCTTGAACGAATTGGGATGTATACCAAAGTGCTCGCAACGGAACTAAAAAACCACCCGATTTATGGTGATCAAGTGACCTCACAATTCATCAACCACCTCACATTATCCTCTGTCTTACATGATATTGGTAAAGTGGGTATTGAAGATGCGGTATTGCGTAAAAAAGGGATTTATACCGAAGAAGAACGCAAGACGATGCAAACCCACACCATCATTGGTGCGTCCACCATTGATAAAGTGGCGGACAAGTACCCATTCATGGGGTTCTTGAAGATGGCTTCAGAAATTGCCAGATACCACCATGAAAAATGGGATGGTTCTGGTTATCCTGAAGGTTTAAAAGGCAAAGACATCCCGTTATCCGCGAGAATCGTCGCTTTGGCGGATGTATTTGACGCCTTAATTTCTGAACGTTATTACAAACCAAAATACAGTTTCCAAGAATCTAAGCGAATCATTTTAGAGTCTTCAGGATCCCATTTTGACCCCATCATCGTCGAAGCATTTTTAAAACATGAGGCTGAATTCTACGCGATTGCACACCTCGATTAATCCCGAATTACAAATTTAAAACGCCTAACCATGGCGTTTTTAATATATTAGAGGTGTGTTTCACTAAAAAAACGTTATAATAGAGATAGAATATCTTTCATAATTCTTTTATTTTAGGGGGTATGCATATGGCTTACCGAGAGATTTTAGATATATTGGTCAATCTTTTGAACAATGGACTCATTTTGTTGGGGTTGGTATTTTTATACGCAGCAACCAACTTTGACCCACAAACCAACACACTTAGAAAAAAAGTCACTGCAGGCGTCATCATTGGTATATCATCAATATTCATCATGGCGAACCCGTGGCGCTTTCAAGAAGGTCTCATTTTTGATACCAGATCGGTATTGTTTGGAATCAATGGCTTTTTCTTTGGTGGTATTCCGACATTGATCGCGATGACGATTGGCTCAGCCTATCGTATTTGGGTTGGGGGTTCGGGTATTTATGCCGGTGTCGCGACGATTTTATCCACATCCGCCATTGGTTACTTTTGGAAGAAGTATCGTAAACCAGCGTGGTTTAACAACAATGCATACATTGAATTTTATGCTTTAGGTGTTGTACTCCATATCGTAACCCTGCTTGGATTCTTCTTAATTCCCGATGGTCTCAATATCATCATTAACTTACTGATTCCCTATTTAGGTTTATTCCCAATACTTGTGATGCTCATTGGTGTGGTCATCTTAAATCAACAATCGAGATTACATTTTAACCAAGAATTTAGAATACAAACCAAAATTCTACAAGCCTCCATGGACGCGACCAGACACATGGAAATATACGCTTTAGACCGTAATTTCAAATATCTGACCTTCAACCATTTCCACCAAGTCTCGATGAAGACCTATTATAACGTAGACGTTCATAAAGGCGAAGACTTCTTATCCATCATTGAAAACGACGCGATGAAACGTCGTTTAATGAAAAACATTCAAAAAGCGTTGGATGGTGTATCACACATCGACGTGGTTCGTGTGGAAATTGATGGTGAAAAATACTTAGAAGAACACTACGCCCCTATCTTAGAAGATGGCTCGATTATGGGTGCGACGATTTTCTCTTATGAGATTACAGATCGTAAAAAATACGAAGCTTCCATCTTATACTTATCCTACAACGATTCATTAACCGGATTGTATAACAGACGTTTTTATTCCGAAAAATTAGAAGAACTTAAAGATACGAAATTCAATCCAGTATCGATCATCTTATGTGACATCAACGGGTTGAAGATCATGAACGATGCGTTCGGTCACGCCGCTGGAGATGAACTCTTGATAGAAGTATCCGCGATATTGAAACAAATCTTCAATGATAAAGGTTCCGTGTGTCGTATTGGTGGCGATGAGTTTGTCGTATTGTTACCAAACACACCACTCCATTCCGCTCAATATTACTTAGAAAAGATGAAACGCATTTTAGAAAAGAAATATTTGCATGGTATGAGCGTATCGGTATCTTTCGGGGTATCCTGTCGTGATCAGGATGGCGACTTAGAAGAAGTCATCCGCGTCGTAGAAGAACAAATGTATAAGAATAAATTGTTCGAAGTCACCTCACACAGAAGTGAATCGATCAAAACCATCTTAAATACGTTACATGAGAAAAATCCAAGAGAAGAAAGACATTCTAAACGTGTTTCTGAGATTTGTATCAACATTGGACGAAAATTGGGCATGAAGTCTGAAGATTTACAACTCTTAAAAGCCATTTCCAATCTCCATGACATTGGAAAAATCGCGATTGATGAAGCGATTTTAAATAAACCAGGCAAACTGAACGATTCGGAATGGGAAATCATCAAACGTCACCCTGAAATTGGCTATCGTATCATTTCCACCTCACCAGAATACGCAGAAATTGCGTATGACATCCTATCTCACCATGAAAAGTGGGATGGTACCGGGTACCCACGTGGCATTGAAGGGGAAAATATCCCGATCCGTGCACGAATCATATCAATCGCAGATGCTTATGACGCGATGGTATCAGAAAGACCGTACCGTAAACCACTGTCACACGAAGAAGCCATCGCTGAAATCAAGAAACACACCGGTAAACAGTTTGACCCTAAACTGGTAGAAGTCTTCTTATCATTATACGAAACAAAATAAATAAAAATGCAATGCTGAGGTTTGATCAGCACTGCATTTTTTTTAGTTTAAATCGATCATCTTTGTGGGTTTAATATCTTTTAAGTCACGGTGTGAGATGAATATAATGGTTTTTTGTTTTAAGGCTTTTAAATTCATCAATACTTTTTTCTCTGTATCCGTATCCAGTGAAGCAGTAATTTCATCTAGTAGTAATATTGGCGCTTCTTTCAGTAACGCTCTCGCAATCGATAACCGTTCCAGCTGTCCAATCGATAACCCTGCACCCATTTCTTTGAGTTTGGTATCAAACCCTTGAGGTGTCTTTAAGATATCCTCATAAATCACAGCGGTTTGACACGCTTCGATGACTTTTTCCATCGGGATATCTTTTCTGAGTGTGAGGTTTTCTAGTATGGAATCGGATAATAAATAATAGGATTGCGGGACATAGGAGAAGTAAGACCTGGTGGATTCAGACAATTCATACGAAGCGTCATCGATTTTGAGTTCTAATGAACCACTGCTTGGTTTCATGAGACCCAACAACAATTTAATGAGGGTGGTTTTACCTTTACCAGATTCACCTTTAATCCATATAAGTTCACCAGGTTTAATTTCCATCGATAGATTTTCAAGCACAGGTGGTTGTTCATATTTGAAATAGACTTTCTTAAGTTCAATCTTTTTGAATGGTCTGAGTGGAATCTTGGTTTTCGATTCAGAAGGCAATTCATCCATCATGCGAACACGGTCGAGGGAGGCTGTCCATTGGTGGTATTTAATGACTAAAGACGATAACCCAGAAAATGGGCTTTGGATGTTTTGAACGAGTTGGATGATCGCGACCAAACTACCAAAGACAATCGAACCTTGACTCAAGCGGTACGTACCAAATAAAATGGCGAATACATAACCAAAAGCGAAGAACCCATGTAAACCAAGCCCTGTTAAAGAAGAGATGAGTTGTTTCTTCATCCGTTTGAGATAGAAGTGATGACCTGCAGTTTGAAGCGATTCTTTTTGAATCTCTTCCGCTTCAAACGCTTTAATCACTTCTAAATGGGTTAAACCTTCTTGCATCTGCTTGTAGAGTTGATCTTCAGCACTTAAGGCTTCTTTTTGAATGCCTTTGATCTTTTTGGATAATAGCCTGGATAAGACAAATAATAGTAGTCCTAGGGTTAAGAATAATACCGCGAATAACCAATCCAAAATGAATAGAACGACGAACGCACCTAGGAATCTAAAGACGTAAAATATCACTTTTGGTAGTAAATCATATACCCCATCAGTAATCGCAGTCACGTCCGATTTGAAGTGGTTGATGTATATAGCAGAGTGGTTAATACCTGTGTTTTGAAGTTTACCCGTTAAAATCTTTTGGTATAAATCTTCACGTATGTGTCCTTCTAATTGATAAGTAGCACTGGCTTTATAGTATTGATTATAAGCTGATAATAGTACTTGAATGACCATAATGACAACCAAAATGGTGCCATATAAAAATAATAAAGAGGGATCTGTATACGCATCAATCGCGAGTTTGGATATATAAGCGAACACAATCGCTGTCAGTGATAATATCAGTGAAAACACGGATAACAAGGTTAGCGGTGGGACAATGCGTTTTCGATAGGGCTTTAATAAAGGGTTTATTTTTAGTTTCATTATAATATCCTCTATTGGTATTGTATCATGGAACAACCTCAGTTGACACTGTATTTCATTTGTAAAACAAGGTATAATGGGGATAAGTGTGAGGTCAGGTATGAAGACATATTTAATCGCTGGTATCCCCATTTCAATTGAATATCGCTTTGATGAATATCTAACCAATAACATTGAAGCCTATGAAAAAGCAGTCCGTCCAAAGTATAGAATAGAGACACAATTGGTAGATTATATCGAAGCTAAGTCTGCCCCTTTTATGCAAGACACGTACCGTAGGTTTTACCTAGAAGGCGATTTACATATACTTCAAGTGGTTAATTTAGAGGGATTCGTTAAATACGAAATCAAACGCACTTTAGATTATCAAAAGGTCACGATTTCGATCGTTGAAAAATTATCCAAAAAGCCATCCGAGATGGAATACATATTTATTTCGATGTTGTTTTTAGATATCGCTACTCTAGAAGGATTCATCCCACTACACGCCTCTTGTGTGATTAAAAATAATGAAGCTTATATGTTTTCTGCACCGTCAGGCACAGGTAAATCGACCCATGCAGGGTTTTATACAACGGTATTAGAAGGTAATATTCTAAACGATGACAAACCCATCATTAAAGATATGAAAGTCTATGGTACCCCTTTTTCAGGTAAAACAGCTCTCAATCAAAATGCTTCATACCCTTTAAAAGCCATCTACTTCATCGAACAAGGCAGCATCGATTCGATTCAATCATGTACCATCGATGAAGCCTCTAAACTACTGTTAAAGAATATCGCTCGTCCTACCACCAAAGAAACGTGGGAAGCTTTACTGCCTGCCATCAATGATTTACTCAATCAAACCAAATTTTATAAAGCTAAATTGACACTGAACAAAAATAGTGTCTACATGACTTATTATGAACCCAATAAGGAGACCCCTATGAAAATCAAACCTGGATTCATCATCAAAACCATTGGTATCCGATACATGGTATTACCGATTGACGCGCAAGCACTCCATTTCAATGGGGTGATGACTTTGAATAAATCGGGCAAACTTTTATTTGAATCCTTGGAACAAGAACAAACCATAGAATCCTTGGTTCAAATTTTAATGGACCATTATGAAGTATCTTTTGAAGATGCGAGAAAAGATGTCATCACCTTCATTGAAACCTTGAAAGCCAAAGACTTATTATGTTAAAAACCATCATCGATAACGATACATTCTTTGAAGTTGTCAAAGCAGAACTAGCTTCACAAAAAAATATCAGTTTTACCGTCAAAGGCACATCGATGTGGCCCTTTTACAAAGATGGTAAAACAATTGTTTATGTGGACTTACCGAAGCATCTTAAAAAATACGATGTCGTTTTAGCGGATTATCAAGGGAAAGTCATTCTCCATCGAATCATCAAAATCCAAAATGATACCTATACCCTACGAGGTGACGCCACCTATCGAAAAGAAGTGGTGGATGTTACAGACATCTTCGCTAAGGTCATAGCACACCAACATAAAAAGAAAGTGTCTATGGATTCTAAAAAATATCGTCTATCTGTTTTTCTTTGGGTTAATAACCCGTTTAGAAAAGTAATACTACGTTTGAGGTCTCTTAAATGATTGAAACTACCTTATTCAAAGCAACCGCACTCGCTTTGAGACAACAACCCATCAACTTAAAAATCGAGGATGAAGCCTCGTTTTTTAAAATGATGTTGAATGGGGGTTTACCGGGGGTGGTCATTCCGTATTTAGATCCCAAAGCCTATTCAACCAAATTCATCCATAAGTGCAATGGGGTATTGTATACATTCTTAGATAAGGACCAAAAACAAAAAGTTTTAATCGCCCAGATAAAAACACTCTTTCAAAAAGAACACATCGACCATATCTTTTTAAAAGGCACAAAACTTAAAACCTTATACCCTGAATCCTACATGCGTGGCATGGGGGATATTGATATCTTGGTTCGTTCAGATTTGGATGTCATCAAAAACCTATTTAAACAGATGGGCATTGAACTGGAGTCTAGAAGTTTACAACACGATCAATATGTCACACCTGATGGTTTGTTGATTGAGATTCACCCAAGCATCCATAAAGACTTCAATCCAAAATACCAAACCTATTTCAAAGCGGCTTGGAACCATACGAAATTAGTAGAAGGTTGTGAATACACATTACTGCCTACATTTGAAGTCATTTATTTGGTTTATCATTTAGCGAAACACGTGGAATCATCCGGGATTGGACTCAGGAGTTTATTAGACATCGCGATATACATTGAGAAGAATATCGATTCTATTGATCAAAAGGCATTGAATGAAACTTTAGATTCACTTCAAATGACTAAGTTCTTTCAAACGATTTCATATTTAAACCATACCTACTTTGAGTTGGAGGTCCCATTACTAGATCCTAACTTTACCATGAGTGATACCCTCTTAGAACAAGTAACGGAATATTTCCTTGTTTCTGGTATCCACGGTAAAGGCGAATCATTCAATAGCATGGCACCCAGACTCGCAGCCTCTGAAAACAAAGGGAAATCACGATTCAAAGTACTCCTTCGAATCGCATTTCCTAAAATGGTGGATGCGAAAGGGATGTACCCTGTGCTCAATAAACACCCTTATCTATACCCATTCATGATGATTCACCGCATCTTCAAACTTATTTTCTTTAAACGTAAGTCTTCATTGAAAAAAATCAGAAACTTAAATGAAAGCAATTCGAAACGAAGTGAAATAGAACAACTATTCAATGACATCGGTATTTACTGATGTCTTTTTTTACCAATTACTTACAAAAGAAATCAGTATTTTGAATTGCTTAGTATATATACTAGTGTTATAATGAATACAAATATTAAAACTTGTGGGAGGTATTTTAATGTTTGAAAAAGAAG
This sequence comes from Bacillota bacterium, assembly GCA_023436805.1. GTDB lineage: Bacteria > Bacillota_I > Bacilli_A > Acholeplasmatales > UBA5453 > Paracholeplasma. The sequence continues at coordinate 2,817 of JAEZHT010000021.1, read as the reverse complement.
TGTACGAAGCGCCGTCTATCGAAATCACAGAGTTTGAATTAACCGATTCAATCGCGTTAAGCACTCAAGGTGGATTTGGTACGGGTGGCGTAGAAGAGATTTGGGAGGGCTAAACATGAAAAAAATCTTAGCATTTTTATTCGCAGTGTCCCTATTTTACTTTGTAGGCGCTCAAAGCGTACTAGCTTCATCCGTATTTGATGTTGAGATCAGAACCTATTTAGATGGATCCAACATGAACCTACCGGCAACGGGTTTAGATGATCAAGCACGCGGATCTAAAGTTCAGTTCAATGCTTCAGGCATTTCCTCTGAATATACATTCGCTTTTTACGCTGTAAACGACATTGTTCGTGATGACTTACCTCAAAACTATGAGTTCGTCGTTCGTTCAAATATGAAGATTACAGCATTCTATCGTCCAAATGGCAGTGTCACACCAGCGAACGCTAGACACGTCGTCATTTTCGCGGACAATAACGGTAAAATCATTCCTGGTGGCGTTCAATACGTCGCTGATGGTGGTAATGCTACCGAACCAGAAGATTTACCAACCAAACCAAATGCTGAACATGCAGATCCAAAATGGTATTCAGGTGATGCAATTGAAGGATCATTGCTAAACATCGATTCAAGTCGTGTTTATTTGTTGCAATATGTATCCACCGATGACACTGAATATTCAGTCAACGTGACTGGTGGTAGTGTGTTAGAAGCAAGTCCTTACAATTATAATGATGTGGTTACCTTACAACCAAATGCAGCTCCAGCTGAACAAGTATTTAGTCACTGGGAAGATGCAGAAGGTAACGTTTTATCTACCAAAGCAAACTACAAGTTCACTGTATTGGGCAATGTGTCAATTCAAGCTGTTTTCGCAGCAACCCCTGAATTCTCTGGTGCTGTTGTCAACATGTCTGATGATTTATCGCTTCGTAGTGGATTCGTAACATATAAAGGTCAATTCGATTTACCTGCAGGCTTTACATTAGTAGAATATGGTTTCATTTTCTCAAGAAGCTCTGATGTTCTAACATTAGATTCTCTTGGAGCAACCGTAGTGCCTTCTAACGTACACAATGGTCAAACTGGTGAATTCTTACGATCGTTCCCTAATAATACATTCAATAGCGTTAGAGCATACCTAATTGTTAAGAATGATTCCAATGTTGAACAAATTGTTTACAGTGAGAATTATTATAGAAATCCGAGCACAATTCAAGGTGTTTCTTATTCAACTGGATTGGAAAATTTTTCGACTGATACACCTTTAGCATATGCAGATACATCGATTTTGATTGATGGATTGGTTTGGAATACTTATCAAGCATATATCACCAAAACAGATCCTAACGATAAAAAAACAGGAAGCTATGCATTTAGATTAAGATCAAATGTTGGTAGTTCTATTGTTGCAAGTATAGCTACAGCGACTAAAATTTCAGAGTTAGTTCAAATTAACTTTGACTATGCTTGGTATAGCACTCACACTGAAGGAAGATTGTCTATAGCACTATCCAAAGATGGATCTACATGGGTAGATGTGGTATCTAATCTCGTACCAACAGCAGTGCTTACTTCGAGTTCAATAGTAATAGACTACAATAATTCGAATTTAATTAGTAATGGAATAACAAGCGAAACGCCAGTACATATAAAGTTTTATGTAACTAATACTTCAGGTGCAAACAGAAGTACAAATTTGGATAACATTTCATTTGTAACTGGAAACAATAATGTTAAACACGAAGTTAAATATAAAAACTCAACAATACCTAATGAGTTTGTAGTTAATGGAGGTTTGGTAAATCAAACAACCCCACTTCAAACTGGTTATTCATTTATTGGATGGTACACTAATGAAGCATTAACACAATCTTATAATGTATCAACACCAGTTGTTCAGTCATTACAACTTTATGCTGAATGGGCAATCAATGATTATACCATTTCATTTGACAGCAACGATGGATCAGCTGTTGGTGCTATTACTCAAAATTATAATACTTCAGTAATTGAACCATCAGAACCAACTAGAACTGGTTATACTTTTGCTGGTTGGTACACGGATGACAATACGTTCCTAAATGAGTATGTATTCACAACAATGCCTGCAAGCAATATTACTTTATACGCTAAGTGGGATGTGAATAATTACACAATTAGCTTTGATTCAGACGGTGGTTCAGCTGTTTCACCAATAACACAAGCGTATGGTACAGAAGTTTCAGCACCATCAGCACCTTTAAAATCTGGCTATGAATTTGTAGGTTGGTATAGCGATACAGAATTAACATCAGCATATACATTCTCAACCATGCCAGCACAAAGCATTACTCTTTATGCCAAATGGGATGTTTTTGCAGGAGAAACCTTTAGTGTTCAATTTGATGTGAACGGCGGCTCTCCAAGCATTGATTCACAAGTAATCCCGGAAAATTCAACTGCATTAGAACCGGCTGACCCAACAAAAGAAGGGTATAGATTTGTTGAATGGCAATTAGATGGTGAACCGTTTAGTTTTTCGACACCTATAACAGCAGATATTACACTTATCGCCTTATGGATTCAACAATTCACAGTCACATTCGATGTTGATGGTGGATCTGCAGTAACGGCACAAGTTGTTGATAGTGGTTCATTAGCTACACAACCAAATCCTAATCCAACTAAATCTGGTTATTCATTTGCAGGTTGGTTTACAACAATTGATAAGGATGTAAGTTTCAATTTTGCTACCACAACTATTTCAGTAGACAGAACAATTTATGCTAAATGGAATGAACTTACATACTCCGAACAACTCATATATTCAAC
>JAEZHT010000019.1 GCA_023436805.1 Bacillota bacterium | reverse complement strand
ACTAGAACTGGGATATCTCGGTATTTTTTTCGCTGGTGTCATGTTTGGGTTTCTATTCTTATTGTTACTCTACCTATACACCATTTTACAAACGATGCGCAACAAGGACTTTTATAAGAAAGCGATTGAACCGGACATCGATGCTGAAGAAATCAAATTATTGATTAAAGATGCCCAAGAACAATTTAAAAACAAAAAAGACCGCGATGATGCAGGATTGGTGAATCACTTAAGATCGATTTCACTCGAATTATCCAAAGACATCGCCATCAAGTTTTATCCAACATCGAAATACCCACTTTTAGAACTCACCATCCAAGAGACGTTGTTGTTAGGACACTACATCACCGACCGTGTCGACCGCTTGTTTGATGCGAAATTATTGAAGATTTTTAGAGGAAAAACCCTCGCTTCATTGATGTCGCTTTATGAAGTCAAAGAAAAAGTCGATGATTCAACGGTTATGAAAGTTGAAAAGAAGTTTAAAGTGCGTAAACGCATTGGGGACATTTTCTCGGCCATCAATATCGCGAATCCAGCGTATTGGATCAAAAAAGTGACCGTGGATAAATTGACCCAAACCATCATATTAAAAATTTGTCTCGCCATCATTGGTATCGTTGGTGAAGAAACCTATAAGATTTACAGTAAAAATGTGTTCGAAGTGGAAAAAGTCATTGACACAGGTGTCGATGGTATTTATGAATCCATTCAAAAAGATACAGAGAAGGAGGGATTGGACAATGAGCCTATTCAACCGTAAACCACACGCTGAATTTATCAAAAAAGATTTCCAAGGATTTAAAATCCATCAGTTCGTTAAAATTGAAGGTTTGAAACAACAAGGCCATAAAAAATTCAAGTCCTCTGAATTCATCTCGCCTATCTTTGGTTTATCTGTGAAAGATGAAACGGTAGCACCATTCATCATTCGAAATACAGGTGATGTCAAGAAACGCTATGACGCATTTAGAACCAAACCGATGACCGATTTATCGGAGTATGCAGAATTTAAATCGACCATTTTAAGCAATCAAGACCGTCGAAACATCTTTGGTCAAGATGCTGTCATCAATACAGAACGCAAGTATGAAGATGCCAGAAAGAAAACAGTCGAACTTGAAGTGCCATTCATTCAAAAAACCAAAGAAGTACCTACATTTACCAACCCAACCCCTCAAAGACCACAGGTTGAAGAACGTGTGGTATCGAGTGACTTTGAATATATGGACACCAAACCTCAACCTCAAACCGTCGATGTCGTTAAAAAGACCGATGTTTTATTCGATCGTTTCAATTCAAAACCAGCCGATGGGCCATTGATCAATCCAGATTACAGCTATGAAAAACCGGTAAAAACCCCAGAGGTAGAAAAACCAATTCAAGTAGCGAAGGAAGAATCGCCTAGACCAAGTTTTGTGCGTCCTAACCGCCCATACAAATTCCCAACCGTGGATATGTTTTCTAAAGTACACCGTGACCAAGATGCTAGACCCGCTTGGTTGGTGGCTCAAGAAACCACAGTCAATGAAACATTGTTACAGTTTTCAGTGCCTGGTCATGTCCATAACATCACCAAAGGCCCTACAGTTACGCGTCATGAAATTGAACTAGAACCTGGTGTCAATGTCAAAGAAGTCAACCGTATTAAAGACAACCTTATGATGAATTTGGCAGCCAAATCATTGCGTATTGAAGCCCCAATCCCAGGTAAAGCCTATGTGGGATTAGAAATCCCAAACGCCATCCCTGAAATCGTAGCTTATGGTAATGTTGTCGACCACCCGGATTTTATGGATGACACAACCCACCCATTGAAGGTGGCATTAGGCGTGGATATCGATGGTAAAAATATATATGCAGACATCGCGAAGATGCCGCACTGCCTAATCGCTGGTGCGACCAACTCCGGTAAATCGGTATGCGTCAACACGATCATCGTATCGTTATTGATGAAAAACCACCCAGACGATTTGAAATTCATTTTAATCGACCCGAAAATGGTCGAGTTATCAATGTATAATGATTTACCACACCTCGTAACCCCCGTCATCACTGACCCTAAAATGGCTGCAACCGCACTCTCTTGGGCAGTCGAAGAAATGGATAAACGCTTCATGACTTTCGCAACCAACCGTGCGAAAGACATCAAGGGTTACAATGAACGCGTCAAAGAAGACCCATCCTTAGAAAAAATGCCTTACATCGTCATCGTTATTGATGAATTGGCCGATTTGATGATGGTTTCCGCGAACGACGTTGAAGAAGCCATCCAACGCATCACCCAAAAAGCACGTGCTGCAGGGATCCATTTATTGGTAGCCACACAACGACCGACAACCGATGTCGTTAAAGGTACCATCAAAGCCAATATTCCTTCAAGAATCGCTTTTAGAGTGGCCTCTTATGTCGACTCAACCACCATCTTAGACGGTGCTGGTGCTGAATCCTTGTTGGGTAAAGGGGACATGTTATTTAAAGAAACCGAACGTCCGATCCGTTTACAAGGGGCATTCCTCAAAGACTCAGAAATCGAACGTATCACAGACTTTATTCGTGAACAAATGGCACCAAACTTCTTGTTTGACCATGACTCATTAAGAACATTCACCATCAAAAAAGACTCAGCAGCCTCCGATGATTTGATGTATCCGGTCGCTCAATTTGTGGTTAGAGAAAACAACGCTTCAATCAATGCCATTCAAAAAGAATTTGGGATTGGTTTTAACCGTGCACAACGCATTGTTGAACTCTTAGAAGAACAAGGCATTGTCTCTAAAAATGAAGGCACCAAAGCACGTCAAGTGTTAGTCACGATGGCAGAATTGGAAAATATGTTATGACCTTAAAAGAAATAGCCAATGTGGTTGCTTCAGGGGAATCCTCCGTAGAAGCTACCCAAGATTTAAACCGTAAAATGATTGTTAAACTCGCGACCCTCAATGTCGTCGCTTTACTCGTGTTCGGGGTATCCTTGTTATACACCTTACAAGCCTATCCCACATTTACTGGCAGTCTCCAAAAAATCCTACTCATTTCATTCAGTGGGTTTTTTGTTTTATTATCCGCTGCAGGGCTTTACCTATTGAATAAACCTTGGGTGATGCCGCTATCTAAGCAATTGAACCTATTCAAATGGGTCGATACGGTACAATTTTTGACCATCAGTTTGTTGATTGTAATGCACATCATTACATTTTATGTCTTCACGGCTGAAGTTTTTCAAAGTTCGATGCAACCCACATTACAACAACATGACCGATTGATCGTGTATCAATTTGATTACACACCAAAACGTAATGACATCGTCGTGATTTTCATGGACAGTGATTTTTATGAAAATGCAGACGATTCTCATTATGTCAAACGTGTGGTTGGGTTGCCTGGCGATACGATTGAAGTGAATGCATCCAACCAGTTGCTCATCAATGGGGTAGTTGTACAAAACTTACCCATCGTCAACGTTCAAGAAGTGAGAGATTTGATTGAATTCTTACCAGATGGTAAAATCATGTCAGGATTTTACTTTGTTTTAGGTGATAATGTCCAAAATTCTCACGATTCCCGCAACATTGGATTCATCCGAGAACAAGACATCAAAGCCAAAGTTATCTTTAGATTTTACCCGAAAGTAGGCATGATTGAATGAAACAAGTCCAATGGTTCCCAGGACATATGTCCAAAGCCTTAAGAGAAATTAAAGAATCCCTAAAATTGGTAGACATAGTCTTCGTTTTATTGGACTCAAGATTGCCAGAATCATCCATGAACCCACGCATTCTAGAAATCATTGAAAACAAACCAGCGTTGCTGTTATATACTAAAGCCAGCATGGCAGACCAAAAAGAACTCAATAAATGGTTGTCGTTTTATGCCAACCAAGGCTTAAAAGGTTTAAAAATTGACGCCATTACTGGTTTGAATATCAATAAGATCAAAGAAGCGACCATGGAAGCTTTGGCTGAGAAGATTGCGAAAGACACACGCCGTGGGATATTGCCAAGAGCCATCCGAACGATGATCATTGGTATTCCTAATGTGGGTAAATCGACACTGATTAACACATTATCTAAGAAGAAAGCAGCCAAAACAGGCAATACGCCTGGTATCACCAAGGCACAACAATGGATCAAAATTTCTGAAGACTTTGAGCTTCTCGATACCCCAGGGGTATTATGGCCGAAATTTGATGACCCTAAGGTGGGGTATCATTTAGCCCTCAGTGGCGCGATTAAAGATGCCATTTTACCCAATGAAGAAATCGCTGTTTATGCCCACCGTTTTTTAAGTCAATATTACCCCGAAGCGTATAAAGCACGCTATGAATTGACAGATTTATCCGACATCGCTCAAGCTTTTGAACACATCGGTAGAAAACGTGGCACCTTAATGAAAGGCAACATCGTCAACTACGATTTGGTATATGATATTATCTTAAAAGATCTTCGCGATGGTGCATTTGGAGGGATTACCTTTGACCGATTTGAATCTGTATGAATTTGAAGATGCCTTATATGCAAAAGGCATTACTTATATTGCGGGTACGGATGAAGCTGGTCGGGGACCGCTTGCCGGACCGGTGGTGGCTGCAGCCGTCATATTAAGAAAAGGGGCTGTGATTGAAGGGGTCGATGATTCTAAAAAACTCACCGATAAAAAACGCCGTGGTCTCATTGACACCATCAAAAAAGAAGCATTGGCTGTGGGCATTGGCATTGTGTCCCCTCAAGAGATCGATCAAATCAATATTTATCGTGCAGCCAAACAAGCGATGATTTCAGCCATCAAAGCGCTAAAAATCAAACCCGAATACATCCTCGCCGATGCCATGATGTTGGAAGATGAACTCGGGATTCCCACCGAATCGATCATCAAAGGTGATCAAAAATCCGCAAGTATCGCAGCCGCGAGTATTGTTGCGAAAGTCACGAGAGATGAATATATGATTGAAATGGACAAACTATTCCCGATGTATGGGTTTAAGAAACACATGGGTTACCCAACCAAAACCCATATCGAAGCCATTGAAAAGTATGGCATTTGTCCTATCCACCGTAAAACATTTGAACCAATCAAGTCAATTATTAGGGAGAAGTTATTATGAAATGGCCAAAAGTACTCAAACGATTTTTCATCATTTTACTGTTCATTTTTGGATTTTTAGTATTATTTGAAGCGAGTCCAAAAGCGTTGTCCTATCCAAATGATAACCCTTGGATCAATCATGACCACCGTCCTTGGATCATTCCACATGGCGGTGCGAAGGCATTGTATCCAGAAAATACCATTTATGCTTTCAAACAAACCGCATTTTACGATGCTTTTGAAGTCGATTTAACCTTGACCAAAGACGATATTTTGATTTCCCACCACGATTTGGATTTGAGACACGACATGATGACCGATGTGTTGACAGATGACTTAATCATTCGAAAACTCACATATGCGGAAATCGTCAATACAATTAAGTTCAACGACTACCCATACGTCAGACAATTCACCGATATCCATGGGAATAAACCATATGCGCAAATCCATGACCCATTCATCATGAATCAAATGTTACCGATGAAGCTTGAAGACTTATTTACATCTTATCCGAATCGCAAATACATCCTTGAAATCAAAGATGTCAGAACCGAAGAAGAAGATACCTTCACCATCGCGGCACATAAATTGATGGAACTCATTGAAATGTATCACATGCATGACCAAGTGATGGTATCTTCATTTTCAGATGAAGTCATCGAACATTTCTTGGAAATCTCTAACCATACAGTTCACGCCTCTACCGCAACCAGTGAGACGTTGAATATGGTATTGTTATCTGCATTCAACTTAGATTTTTTCTATAGACCCGCTTACGCAGCTTTAGCGATTCCGATCGATTCTGGTTTATCGGATAGTCAAGGCAAACTCATTGGTAGCTTACCAGGTTTTATCAGTCGAAGAATTGCCCATCAAGTGAATGGACAATGGCGTACCAATCTAGCACAAGCATCGCTTGTAGAAGATGCCCATAGACACAACATGTCGGTCATGTTTTGGACCGTGAATGACGTTGATGATATGCGAAAACTGATTGAACTCGGTGTAGATGGGATCATCACAGACCGTCCAGATTTATTGTTCGCACTTTACGAAGAATTGGGATTATGAAATATAATAGCCATAAACATGTGAGAATATGAACAATTCTCACATTTTTTTTGAATATCAAGCGTTTTTTTGGGTTGGATTACCAATTCATAACCGCTATAAATAACGATTATGTTAAAATGAAAGTATAGATAATAAATCGAAGGTGAATTTATGAGTATCCAAACAACCACTGAATTTATAAAACTACATCAAATTGGTCCAATCAAAGTCGATGAAAACTTGTTGTTCAATGGCTACTTGTATTATTCAGATAAATCGAGTACGTTGATTGACTTGCCAACCTCGGAATGGATGGTTGCATATAAAGAACGCATCGAACTCATTACACCGATAGATCAAATTCAAAATTTAATTATTGCTTACCCTAATTTTTCATTGATTGCTTCATTAAAAGCACTCATTACGATGGGCTTCAAAGGGGCCATCATATCGACCCGCGGGATTGCCAAACAAATCGTTCAAAACAACATTAAACTCCCCGTGACGACCATTGAAAAATTAGAATACAAGCTTTATGCACAAGACTTTAAACTGAATTTTTTACCGATTCAGTTTTTACCATTTACGAGTGCATTCATGATTTATGAATCGGAAACCCGTTCATTGATATCAAATTCACTATTCTCCAGTTTTAAAGTCGATAATCCAAATGAAACGGTTCAACTCAAACAAGGCATTTTTGCCTACCACAAAACCAATATCCCATCCTCAGAATACCTAAAGGACCCCATTAGAAGACTGCGTCAACATCGCATTGATGCTATTTGTCCTGTGTATGGTTATGTGCTTGAAAACGATGTCGATGGCTGGATTGAATATGAATACCAATTGGATTTTTATAATGCAGGTCAAGTGTTCAAATACAATGAAGAATTCATCAAAGAATTTAACTATGTTGAAATCATCAACCATATGATCAACCATTTGCATAAATCCTTAGATGCCAAAGATATATTAGAAACGTTTTCGAAATCCGAATTCATATTGAGTGAACGACCGCTTGAATTGGTGAATTCTACCCATGTGGGCTATAAGTTATGGCACGCCTTTTTCGAATACATATACGCGAAAAAAGGGACGGTATGGTTGACCATTCTCGAACCGCTCATCAAACGCTACCACAACATTTTTGGGTTAGATTTACCGGCCATCTATGTTTCAAAAATGATGGAAGTGACCAAAGAAAATGAGCTCTTAGAACAAGATAAAAAAGCGTTGGAACAAAACCTTCAAAAATTGGAAGCTCAAATTGAAGAGACCAAAGAAGCACTATTGAAATGTCCAATCACCAAATTATACACCGAAGAAGTCCTACGTGCTTTACTGAAAAAAGATTTGGAATCGTCTGAATTTTTTGAGAAAAACAATGGTTTTATATTGATTCAATTAGACCAACTCTATGACATCAACAAACGCTATGGTAAAGATACTGGGGATGAAGCCATCCGTAATTTAGCCTATGTGATCGGACAAATCGCACCAGATGAAGTCAAACTATTCAAACAAAATGGGCCAGGCATCTTGATGTATGCGTCGTGTGAGAAGAAAGACAATATCACCAATTTGGCTGTTCAGGTTAGAAACGCTGTAAGAGATTCGGTGCTATTCATTGAAAAAGTGACGGCCAGTGCTTCTTTAGTCTACTATGAAGAATTGAATCCAGTGCTCACCAGAGACAATAAAATCAAAGAAATTTTCACATTGCTAGAACAACGCATCCGTTTAGCAAAACAATTGGGTTACGGTGAAATTATTGATAACAGTGCCGCTATGCCTGCACTTAAAGAAGGCATTATCCTGCTCGTCGATGAAGATGACATGAACCGAAATATGTTGGTTCGTGTGTTTAATCGTTTGAACTTTGACGTCAAAGCTGTGACTTCAGTTGAAGATGCTTTAGCTACCCTAAGAGAATATCCGATTGATATCATCATCTCTGAAATTAATTTGTCTAAGATGGATGGGTTCTCGCTCAAACGCGAACTCAATGAATCTAAAACATTTTCTAACATCCCGTTCATCATGGTATCTCACAATAAGACCGTTGAAAACATCCGTCGTGGCAATTTGCTCAATGTCGATTTGATCATTGAAAAACCAATCATCCCTGAGGAATTGATTGGCCATGTCAAGCGCTATCGAGAAAGATGGTAATCCGAATGACATTACCTGTTTTGATTGTGTTGATTGCGTTTTTAGCGCTAGTAACCATCCTCATTTTGATGATTATTTTACAAAAAATTCACTACATACGTTTGACCAAAAAGCACATATTGGCGAGAGATTACTTATTCAAAAAATACTTTGATTTAGAAGAAACCACACCGAAAGTATCCAGTCGGTTCTTTTTTGATGCTTACATCGATATCGAAACACAAATCACCATAGAAGATGCGGTTAGAAAACGCATCATTGATGATTTGGAAACTTTGAAATTTACCAAAAAACAATACAAGCGAATTCACAGTTTTTCACCATTTAAACGTAAAATCGCCGTGTTTTATCTACAAACTTTAAAAACCAAAAAATCAAAGGATGCCTTGGCTTCCAGACTCGCCATTGAAAAGAATGACTCGGTTCGTTTTTACATCATTTATGCGATGGATGCGCACATTTCTGCACACGATTTTGATTTCATTTTAAGAACGTTATCGACCTCACGGGAATCTTACCCACACTGGATTTATGCCATCTTAAAAAACCGTTTTGAATCGATCAAAGGGTATTTGCCAGACTATTTTTCAGACCGACGTAAAAAAGTGAAACAGTTTATTTTATATCTATCTAATCATATATACAATGACCAATTAAAACAATACGCCATCAGTCGTTTCATGGATTTAAATGAAGATAAAGACATTCGAAAAGAAGCCATCCGTGCCTTATCGACGATGTACCCGGAAGAATTGGTCACCGATACTTATTTGAATCATGAGGATGAGCAAATCCGTAAAATGGCCATTCGTGCGTGCTCAACCGTGGTTACCCAAGACATGACCCAAGCGCTACTCAATCAAATGGATGGGACATTGATGGACATTGAACGTGCGAATGCGCTCTCCCGTATTGTTTTTGATTCTAAAAAGTTGTTGTTATATGTCCTTGAAAAATACCCAACAACACCCAATGATTACCAAAAAATGGCGATATCCCGCGTTTTATCACACCATCTGGATTATTTGATGTTGAAGCTCAAATCCAATGAATACCCCCAGGTCAAAAGCATCATTCAGGATTTGCTCAAAATGCATATCATTGAGGATTTGATTGATTTTATCAACATGAATAAAGACAAAGAAGTCGAAAATAGTATGATTCAACTGATCCGTACTTATGCGACACAAGACAAATTTTTACTTGATGAGTTTTCGGTTTACCTCAATCAAAAGTTTTTAAATAAACTGGGATTGATCAAAAAACCAATGCCAACATCCGTCAGAGAAAAGACACCTTTTGAATTGAATAAAGTGGTATGGATCAGCTTTTGGATATCAATCGCTGTAACGATCTTCCCAATTCTTTTTTTAATTTTTAATTTTAAAGCGATTTTTTCGGGTGAACCTTTATTAGAATGGTTTATGATCAGCATGAACCGCTACTTATCTTATTACTTTATAATGATCAATACGATATACCTCATTTTGATGTTATTTTCCATCAAAGGTTCTATTGAACGTATGGCGATGTGGCGTATTAAAAAACAAACTTTATTGTTTGAACACGATTTATTACCATCGATATCGATCATCGCGCCAGCTTACAATGAAGAAAAAAGCATCATTGAAAGCATCACTTCATTACTCAATTTGAAATATCCTAAATACGAAGTTGTGGTGGTCAACGATGGGTCAAAAGACGATACGATCGGTACGTTGGTTAGACATTTTGAGCTTGAACGAAAACACCCATTTTTTCAAATGAAGCTCAGAACCAAACCACTGCGAAGTGTATATGTCAGTAAACAAATTCCCAATCTGATTGTCATCGACAAACAAAATGGTGGGAAAGCGGATGCTTTAAACATGGGCATCAACGCAGCTAAAAATGATTATATATGCGGCATCGATGCCGATTCATTGCTAGAAGAAGATGCTTTACTCAAATTGATGAGCGTCACCCTCGATGACGCCACCAACCACATCGCGATTGGTGGGAACATCGTCCCAGTCAACGGATGTAACGTCGATAAGGGTAAAATCGAAAAGAGTGGCTTGGGTAAAAATCCAATTGTCCGTTTTCAAACTTTAGAATATTTAAGAGCCTTTACGACGGGTCGTATTGGCTGGTCAAAGCTCAACAGTTTATTGATCATATCTGGGGCTTTTGGTTTATTTAACCGGCAATCGCTCATCGAAACAGGTGGTTATTTAACCATCAGTGGGGATTTAAAGAAAGATACGGTCGGTGAGGACATGGAATTGGTGGTGCGATTAACCCACAAAGCCATCCAAAACAAGAAAGCCTACCGTGTATCCTATGTCCATAACGCCAACTGCTACACCGAATTGCCATCCGATTTGAAATCCTTGTTAAAACAGCGTAACCGTTGGCAACGTGGTTTACTCGATATCCTCAGTTACCACAGACAAATGCTCTTTAACCCGAAATACCGTCAGCCGGGTTTATTGGGGTTCCCTTATTTCTTCATATTTGAGATGATGGGACCATTCATTGAGATGATGGGTTACATCGCACTCGTGGTCAGTTTATTCATGGGGTTATTGAATGCTGAACTGGTCATCTTGTTGTTTTATGGTTCGATTGGGTATGGCATCATCATATCCCTATTCAGCTTATGGATTTCAGAACGTCAAAGCGGATTTTACCGAATCAGAGATGCGTTCATATTGATTATTTTAGCCATCGCAGAAAACTTTGGTTACCGACAAATCATGAGTTTACACCGTGTCAAAGCAACCTTCGCAGCCCTTCGTGAGAATGGGTCATGGGGTAGTTTATCCAGAACTGGATTCCAAAAGAAGTGATCCTTAGCCGGATGACTTCTTTATTTATATATATAGGCTATTTTTAAGAAAAGACCACGGCTAAACCGTGTGAAAAATCATATATATTATATTAAAATATATATCGAAAAAAGTGGATTGTTTTCTTCTTGACAGGGGTATAGACCCTATATATAATTATAGAAAGTGAAAGAAGTGGATTATATGAAAACCGTCATTATTGTCGAATCCCCAGCCAAATCCAAAACCATCCAACATTATTTAGGCAAAGACTATATCGTTGAAGCCTCGGTTGGACACATCCGCGAATTGGCAAAAAATGGCCCTGGTGGCTTAGGTGTAGATGTCGAAAATAACTTTAAAGCGACCTACAAAGTCGATAAAAAACACGATCAAATCGTCAAAGACCTGATTAAGGTCACCAAAAACAAAAAAGTCTTGCTCGCAACCGACCCTGACCGCGAAGGTGAAGCCATCGCTTGGCACATCGCGGATGTATTGAATTTAGATTTAAACGAACAAAACCGAATCACTTTTAACGAAGTGACCAAACCAGCCATCTTAAAAGCGATTGAACACCCAAGACAAATCGATATGAATTTGGTGAAGTCTCAAGAAACCAGACGTATTTTGGATAGAATCATTGGGTTTAAGTTGTCCCCATTGCTTCAAAAGAAAATCAAATCTGAATCGGCAGGTCGTGTTCAAAGTGTCGCTTTGAAGATGATTGTGGATTTAGAAAAAGAAATCGAAGCTTTCATTCCGGAAACGTATTACACCATCAAAGCCAGATTTTCTAAGTTTGAAGCCGATTATACGAAAAACAAAGACAAGTCATTAAAGACCCCTGAAGAGTTGAATCAAATCATTGAAAAACTCCAAGGTCCTTTTGTCGTGACCAAAGTGAACCATCGTAAACGTAGCCGTGCGGCACAACCCCCATATACCACGTCGACATTCCAACAAGATGCGGTATCAAAACTCAATTACTCACCGTCAAAAGCGATGGGCATTGCTCAAGAACTTTACCAAGGGATTGTATTGAATGGGGAAGAAGTTGGGTTAATTACTTACATGAGAACCGACTCTGTTCGTTTGAATGATGATTTCATTTTAGAAGCACAAGCCATGATCGAAAAACACTATGGTCATGAGTATGTGGGTAAAATCAAAACGAAATCCAACACCAACATTCAAGACGCCCATGAAGCCATTCGTCCAACCATATTAGAATATACCCCTGAGTCGTTAAAGGGCGTTTTATCCGATGATCAATTTAAGATATATGACCTCATTTACCGCCGAGCAGTCATGAGTTTGATGGCCGATGCCTTATATGAAGAACAATCGGTTGAAGTTGAAAATCAAGGCGAAGTCTTTGAATACGGTGGGTCTAAATTGTTATTCTTTGGTTTCCATCGTGGAAACCCTGAATACAAAGAAAAACTTTCAACGATATTAGACTTAGAAGTTGGCAAGTCACTCGAAGCCAAAGAAATCACCCATGAAGAAAATCAAACCAAACCGAAATCACGTTATACCGAAGCCAGTTTGATCAAAGACATGGAAGAGTTTGGTATTGGACGACCATCCACATACGCTGAAACCACAAGAACACTCTTATCTCGTAAATACGTGGAAAAGAAACAAAAAGCGCTGGTACCCACCGACCAAGGTAAACTCACCATCGATGAACTCGATAAGTTCTTTAATAACATCATCAATACGAATTACACCAAGAAGATGGAATCGGTACTCGATGATATCTCCAATGGTGAACACGAAAGCAGTGTCATCTTGGATGGCTTTTACCACAAATTCATCGCTTCAGTGAAACACGCCGATGAACACATGGAAAAGCGTCAACCAACCCAAGTTGGACGCGATTGTCCACTTTGTGGTGCGCCTTTAGTCATTCGAAAATGGCGAAAAGGTGAATTCATTGGGTGTTCCAATTTCCCACGTTGTAAGCACACCGAAAATCTTACTTAATTCTTAAGTTCATAGACTTTACAAATCATACATTACATGTTATGATGTTTTTGATAGCGAATAGCTAGGTGTGTACCCCGACACACCGATCCCCTGACCCCCCTCATTCAGTTGAGGGGGTTTTGATTTTCGATTCGTTTGAATATGATGGACAAAAAGACTATAATTAAAATAAACAATATAGGGAGGTTTCACCATGAAAACGTTTAAACAAAAATCGATTACTGTCTTAGGACAACCCCTTCAAGTTGGTGATGTCGCACCAGAATTCAATGTGGTTGATAACCATTTAGACCCAGCACATTTATCCGATTATAGAGCCAAAACCATCGTATTGAATGTCGTACCATCGCTCGATACTGGTGTCTGTTCTTTACAAACCAGAACCATCAACCAACGTCTATCGAATTACCCTGATTTGCTCGTCATCACATTATCCAATGATCTGCCATTTGCACAACGCCGTTGGTGTGGGGCTGAAGGGTTGAATAATATCATCACTTTATCCGACTACCAACAATGTGATTTCGCTTGGAAGTATGGTGTCCTCATTGAAGAGTTGAGATTACTCGCCCGTTCGGTGTTCGTTTTAAACTCAAAACGCGAAGTTGTCTATGTGGAATATTTAGACGAAATGTCAAACCATCCAAATTATGACAAGCTGTTTCAATTTTTAGATACATATCAACCACGATAATGGCTTGTAAAAAAGCCATTTTTTTCACCTTTCTAGGCCACGATGTTTTAGTTATATGTTATAATAACATCTAGGAGTTGAACCTATGGGATTTTTTAAAAATTTATTCAAGAAAAACAACAAGAAAAATGAAAAATACGCATTAGGATTACACAAATCGAAAGAGATGTTGGGTAGCTTAAAGCGCTTAATCGAACAAAACCAATCGCTGGGTGAGGACTTCTTTATTGAATTAGAGGACATCTTTATCCAAGCAGACTTAGGGGTCGACACGGTTTTGTATTTTATTGATACCCTTAAGAAACAAATGAAACTCAAAAACATCACAGACCCGAAAGAAATCGAAGAGATGATCGTCGATGAGATGTTTAAAATCTACTTACAAGATGAAGTCGTCATCGCGGATTTAGACTATGTGGATCACGCAACAAACGTGTACTTAATTGTCGGTGTAAATGGCGTAGGTAAGACAACTTCCATCGGTAAATTGGCGCACCAATTGAAAGCAGAAAAAAAGAAAGTATTGGTTGTTGCTGGTGACACATTTAGGGCTGGCGCGATTGAACAACTGCGTGTATGGGCAGACCGTGCTAAAGTGGATTTCTTTGGTAAAGAACCTGGGTCAGACCCATCCTCTGTGATCTATGATGCCTTACAAAAAGCGAAAAAAGAAAAATATGATGTCGTCTTGTGTGATACTGCAGGACGCCTTCAAAATAAAGTTAATCTCATGAACGAACTTGAAAAGATGCGTCGTGTGATTGAAAAAGAATTACCTGAGGGGTTAAGAGAAACCCTCTTAGTCATTGACGCCACGACTGGCCAAAATGGATTAAAACAAGCAGAAATATTCAAAGAAGTGACCCGAGTCACAGGCATCATC
>JAEZHT010000087.1 GCA_023436805.1 Bacillota bacterium | reverse complement strand
CGAAGCCATTTTCAAACACGCCTGTACGAATTTCAGGTCCTTTAGTGTCGGCCAAAATACCGACGAAACGCCCCATTTTCGCAGCGACTCGACGAATGGTTTCGATACGGTTTTTATGTTCTTCATGAGAACCATGGGAGAAGTTTAAACGTGCAACATTCATCCCTGCTTCAATCATTTTTTCAATCATTACTTCATTTTCACTTGATGGTCCAATGGTACAAACAATCTTGGTTTTTCTTTTCATAATATGCCTCCTATAATCGATTTTTCATAGGAAAAAATTGATTCAATTTATCCTGTTTTAACATCCATAAGTATTTTACCACATATTTCATAAAATGGTAGATAAAAGGACAAGATTTTCACATTTTCACAAAACCTTCCAAAAATCATATTAAACCCCATAATGGCGAAACAACGATGTAAAATCAAGAAAGCGCTTTACTGAAAATATTCATAATAAAAAGCCTAGAGTCACTAGGCTTAACTGTTAAAATTCAAAATATTTCTCAACTTTTGGATTCGGTTGACTCAAAGCCAACATGAGTTTCAAACGTGCTTTTTGACTAGATAAATCGCCCGCAAATAATACACCCAATTGTTTAAGGTGATAACCGCCGCCTTCATACCCATATGTATCACGTACGCGACCTTTAGGACAACGCGAAGTCACGACAACTTTGATACCCGATTCTAAAGCCCGTTTGATGGCTGGAACCATCGCCGGTGGTACATTTCCACGACCAAAAGCCTCTAAAATGATGCCTTGAACTTTCTTAGAATCCGTGAAAAAGTCGATTAGATCGCCATTTTGACCTGTAACGACCTTAACAATCTCCACATTGGCGATCAATTGACTTGGCGTCAAGTGGTATTTTTTCTTTGCCGAATCGCGATAGTAAGTTACATCCTGTTCATCGACAATCCCAAGAGGACCAAATTCAAGTGACTTGAATGTATCTAATGCGAGTGTATGCGTTTTGGTTACTTCAATGGCTGAGTTGATTTCATCATTCAAGACAACCAAACAGCCACGGTTGTATGAACTCGGATTGGAAGCGACCAAAATAGCAGACAACAAATTACTGAACCCATCGTAACCGAGCTCTGAGAAATTTCTCATCGACCCTGTAACAACTACAGGCTTTTTGGTTTGAACAAACAAATCTAAAAAGTACGCCGTTTCCTCCAAGGTATCTGTGCCATGTGTGACAACAGCACCAACGAAATCATCGTCAGATAATTGCACATCGATCAATTGACCAATCTGCAACATGTCGGTAGGTGTAATGGAAGGTGACGGTTTCATTGAGTACAAATAGGGCACCAATGAAAAATTATGAAAACGCTTTCCTATTTTACTGATTAAATCGGATTCATTATTTGATATGACCGACTTAGAAGTCTGATCATCGTTGGTCATCGAAATCGTGCCACCGGTAAATACAATTAGGATTTTTTTCATAGTCATCAACTCCGAATTTATTGTACCATGAAGCACAGGTTTTTGCATTTAAAAAAGATGGTCTAAAGAGAGAATTTTTCCAACACCGAAATAGAACCTAACTTTGAATGCCTAAAAACGGTAAAATACACCCATCATGTTTTGAGAAGGCCAAAATTTGAATCGAACGAGTTTTAAACATTCCCACATAAAACCTGTTGTCCGCACTATAGTCGTTTTATCATATGGTTTACATAATATACATTATAGGTACTAATACAAAATTATAATGATAAACTTCTATCGATTAAATGATGTCAGTAAAATAAGTTTTATATTGTTTAATTGAGGTGTTAAACGTCGATTAATGCACTTAATTATACTCATGATTCGATTATTATATATTTAAATATAGGTGAGAGAGGTGTTTTGCGCGAATGACATCTGCTATCCTTAACATTTGTCCGTCATACCCCTTTTTCGGGTATTTTTGCCTGTTTTGAGCATACCTCTGGTTGTCCTGATTCTCTTCTTTTACTTCTTCTTTTTCTCATGGGTATATGTGTCATTTTTCATGTAGACAATTTAATCCATAGATCACACAATCACTTTCAACTTTGCATGACGGATACACAACACATTCATGTTTTGCACTGATGCTGATTATATCATTCTTAATATGAGGTATTATTCACATTATAAAACAACCTCACTATTGATGTTTAAATAGAAACAGTCTAAAATAAAAGTATACAAGAAAAGAGGACAGTTCATGGCAGTTACTTTTAAACGCGTTGTTTTGAACCACACCCACTTGGCTCAAGCCATGGGTAAATCTGCTTCCGAGGTACGTGATGTACTTCAACATTATTTAGATCAAAATGGTGTTACCGATTTTGAGTCCTATACTTTTGAAATGGTCATTAAACAGAGCGGGGTTAAAAATGTCCTTTATGTCGCTTACGCATCTGTGCCTGTCCATTTAAAATCTGCTGATGGAATTAAAATTGTTCCGCTCAAGCGAAATGACTTCTTGGAGTGTGAAATTGCGAAAACAGATTTCGAGTCTTTCATGGATGGTAAATTCAATGAAGACCTCAACGAATACATGAAGGCTAATAGTCTCCAAGGTGATTTGTCGAGTGTGTTCGCTCTTATTCAAGATAAAGATACGCACATGCGCGTATTGTTCCCTTATAAAGTTAAATAAAATAAAAACGCATATCGACGTGATATGCGTTATAAATTTACTCCATGTGATTGAATAGATCCAATTGTTGTGGGTTGAACTTTTCTAGTTTGTCAGCGACCCTCAACCATTGAGCGGTTCGACCGCTGCCAAGTGGGCGAATGAGACCACGTTCTTTTAAACTCATCAATGTTCGATTGATGGTAGCATCCGAGGCATACGGGTGTTTGACGCGTATGTCTTTTTTGCTGAAAGTTGCTGGACCACTGAGTATGGTACCTTCAATGCTGTTGGTTTTGTTCATTTTTCGTTCAAACTCGTATTCATGGGCTTTGGTTTCAACATTTCGATGTAATGTCTCTAGGACATTGACAAAAATCCGTTGGATGGGTTCGATTTGTGAGAATCCTTCACTCCAGTTAAATGACGCTTGGATGAATCCACTATCAAATTGGGCTTGAAGCGGTAATAATGCCTGGAAAAATGAATCGTAGCGGCATACCTTGAAGTACTTGGCTGCGAGGGTATAAATCACCATCAAACCAATCAAATCGTTTCTATCGGTAAATAAATTGAGTTTGACAAAATCGATGTAGAAATTGGTCATGATTTGTACAATTTCGTACTTATTGTTTCTACGGTGTTGGTGGAACAATTCGATGATCTTCTTCAGTTTATCTTCTGAATTCAACTCATCAAAGGATTTCGCTAATTTTTCTACTTTCGCTTTTGGGTCTCTGACCAATCTTATATCATCATAACCTCTAAACATTGTCAATGCGAGGTCTTTAATCTCATTCGTCGTCAAATCGAACGTATCCGCCAATTGTTGAACACGTGTGAGGATTTCTTTGATGTTTTTGAGGAGGATTTCATCTCTATTTTTGGAGACAAAATCTTTTCTTGGGTCCGATAACAATTTGATTCTTGCCGGTGTCAAATTGAGCTTTAGATAATAAGCCAAAGCTTGGGTATCGAGTTCGAGCGTGGTTCTCGCCATGACCTCGTCATCGCGGCTAAATAAGGCTTTATAGTAATAGGATTGACCTTTCAGTTCATACAGTTTAAACAGCTGCATGACCAAATCATTGGGTAAATGAAGTCTTTCCATGTTGCCTAAACATTTCAATGTAACACCTCCTTTAATCTTAAACGTGGAATACAGATCCACCGATGAATTCTCTTAATAATGAGTTATTAGGTACCAAATCGTCTTCAATGTCTTTGAAGTACTTCAAAAACTTGATTAAACGGTTCGCAGTGATGAAGTGCTCAGAATCCCTTGGAATTGCATTTAAAGTTCTAAAAGCATGTTTCTTCATGACAGCGAGTTCATAAGTCAATTCAGAGTTAAATACGTAATTCGCGGTTTCTTGGTATGGATAAATCCATTTAAATTCGCCACGTCTGACACTTGCCCACATCGCGATGGTTTCTTCCGCTGGTGAGTTTCTGAATTTTTGGTCACGAACGATTCGTCTTAATAAACGTAGGTCTGTGAAACTGATTGGGTTATGGTTGTCGATGTGTAATTGGGTTTGTGGGGCGATGAACACTTTGAATTTTTGATGATGCGGAATCGATTCAGTCAATCGGTCATTCAAGGCGTGTATGCCTTCAATGATAATCGGTGTGGTTTCACTGATCTTCACTTTACGGCCATCTTCACGTTTTCCAAGTTTAAAGTTAAAGTGTGGTAATGTGACCTCTTCACCTTGAATCAAAGCCAACATTTGTTCGTCGAATAATTGAATATCCAACGCTTCAATGTGTTCTAAGTCTGGGTTACCAAACTCATCTTTCGGGGCTTGTGATTTCGGTTTGTAGTAGTCATCGATGGAAATCATCAATGGCTTGATCCCTCTGGATAAGAGTTCAATTCTCAAACGGGTTGAGAACGTGGTTTTACCTGAGGAGGATGGTCCAGCAATCGCAATCAAACGAATCGAATCGATGTCGGATGAGATTTTGTCCCCAAGTTCAGCCATTTGACGGTTGTGTTTGGTTTCACACATATTGATGAGTTCAACTTCTAGCCCTTTTTCAACGTATTGATTGAGCTTAGAAATATATTCACCGCCAATGAGTTTACCCCATTTAGTCGCTTCTTTGATGGTTTTGGAGAAAATTGGTGCGTCATCAAATGGTGGAATTACGCCACCGAGTTCACTACGTGGGTATTGAATGATGAACCCCGGGTGATATAAACTCAACGCATATTTGGTCAAATACCCTGTGCTTGGTAACATATAACCAAACATGTAGTTGAAGTATTGGTCACAGGTGTACATATTGACCTTATCTTCATCACGATACTTTAATATCGCGACTTTGTCCAGATTTCCACTGGATTTGTACAATTCCATCGCTTCTTCCAAATCCATGTTTTTACGAATGATTGGCAAATCGAGTTCAACCAAACGTTTGATTTCAGAATCAATGGACTTGATGATGTTACGATCAATCTTTTGATCAAGGTTTTCTAAAACCCCTAAAATGGCTCTAGAAACGCTATAGTTGAATTTTACGGTGACGTTTGGATACAGATTTCTCACGGCCATCGCAATCACATATCGGAGGGTCGCTTCGTAAATTCTTACAGCGTCGCGGTCTTTAAGATCCAAAAAGACCACTTCTGAATTTTTGGTTAACGGGAATGTTAACTCACGAATTCGGTTGTTCACGGTTGCAGCATAAGCTTCAATACCTAATTGATTCTTAAGTGCTTCGAGGGTAATGCCTGGGTCAAGTTCTAAGACTTGATTTTTAACGGTAATTCTAATCATGTTACTCCTTCCAATCATCTTCTTCATCGAAGATTGATAATTTTTTAATTTGGATTTTTTTCGATTTCGACTCTTTCTCTACTGGTTTCGTAGGGATTTCCGTCGGAATCGGTTGAGATATGTTGTCTGTAGGTGTGATGACAGATTGGGTCTCAACCACTGGGGTTATGACAGGTTGAACCGGTGTTTCTTTAATCACGGTTTGCGCGATGGGTTTCGGTTCAGGTTTCGGTTTATCGACTTTGGCAGGTTTGGCTTTTTGAACAGCCGCGCCTTTTTCAACAATATCTTCATCGGATGACTCGTGTTGCGCGGCTTCAATCGTGATGAATAACGATTTACCATATGTATTGAAATCGACAAATGGCTTACCATGTTCTGCACTGCTCTTGATGTCTTCGACTTTGAGCGACACAGACCCTTGTTTCGCTGTGATCAACACCGATACATTTTCTTTGATTTGTTCATTGGATAATCTTGAAACGTCACGGATGAAATGTGGGTTGCGTTTCTTCATCGTGAACAATTGAACTGGATTTTTCAAACGTTTGGTAAGCGGGATATTGCTCACTTTTTCACGCTTCAAATTGCCCAATGAGGTCAATATGACGAGGTCATCGGATGATTTTGCATAAATCGCTTTGACGACTTTATCATCACCGATGAGCGGCAAGGATTTGATACCACTGGCTTGAGTCCCATAAATCGGCACATCGTTAGCGCTGAATCTAAGGGCGTTTGCTTGTTTGGTAAATACGATGATGTTTTGTTTTGGTCCAAGTTCCACCGATGTCAATTCATCGTTGTCATCGACCTTCATCGCACGGATTGGTTTGGTGTATCTCGATACATTGAAATCCGATAACTTGGTTTGTTTGATTTGACCGCTTTCAGTAATCAACAATAAGGTTTGGTCTTCATCAAAGTTACTGATGCAGAGGATTTTGATGATGAATTCATTTTTATCGATTGGGATGATGTTGTTGATGAAAGAACCCAAATCTTTCCATTTGGTCTCTTCAATCTCAAACACTGGGATATATAAGTAGTTACCTAAAGTGGTGAACATCAAGAGGGTGTCTTTGGTAGACACTTCTTGGTCGAACAACATACCATCTTGTTCCTTCAATCCAGGTTGTTTGGATGCGACATAACTTCTAAGATTAGATCGCTTGATGTAGCCATCCTTAGTCACACCGACACGTACACGTTCTTCAGTGATGAGGTCTGATTTTTCAATCTTGATGGTTGAAATTTCTTCTTCAATTTGTGTTTTACGTTCAGTACCTACTTTAGCGGATACTTCCTTCAATTCTTTCTTGATCACCGATAACAATACTTGTTCATCGGACAAGACTTTGGTCAACCACTCGATTTTTTCAGACAGCTCATTCGATTCTTTGATCAAAGCATCGATATCGGTTGAACTCAATCGGTAAAGTTGTAAAGTCACGATGGCTTCGGCTTGTAATTCGGTAAATCCGAAAGCATTCATGATGTTTTCTTTGGAGTTTTGTTTGTTTTTGGATTGACGAATGATGTGAACCACTTCATCGACCACATCGACCATTTTGATCAAACCATTGACGATATGCAAACGTTTCTCTGCACGGTCAAGTTCAAAGTTTGAACGGTTGGTGATGACTTCCTTTTGGTGGTTAATGTAAGCATCTAAGATGTCAATGATACCCATTTGAACGGGTCTTTGATGGTGAATCGCCACCATATTATAGTTATAAGTGATTTGTAAGTCGGTATTTTTGAGCAAATATGCCAAACAAATGTCTGGATTGGAATCCTTTTTAAGTTCAATAGAGATACGCATACCCTCACGGTCAGATTCATCTCTAACTTCTTGGATGTCTTCTAACTTTTTATCGATTCGAAGCATATCGATGGTTTTCACCAATTCGGCTTTATTCACTTCGAATGGGATTTCAGAAACCACAATACGGGTTTGGTCTTTATTGAATGTTTCAAAGTAAGTCTTAGAACGGATGATGACTTTCCCAGCCCCTGTTTCAAACGCTTGACGGATGCCTTCCTTGCCTTGAACGATGGCACCGGTAGGAAAATCTGGACCTTGAACAATTTTTAAAATACGATCAACAGTTAAATCGGGTTTATCGATACGTTCAATGGTTGCTTTGATGATTTCTTTTAAATTATGTGGTGGGATTTTGGTTGCGTAACCCGATGAAATCCCGTTAGCACCATTCACCAATAGGTTTGGAAACTTCGCAGGTAATACAGTAGGTTCCATTTCCTCGTCATCGAAGTTTGGAATGAATGGGACGGTACGTTTATCGATGTCTGCGATCAAAAATTCCGCTTCCTTAGACAAACGTGCTTCGGTATAACGCATCGCTGCGGCGGAGTCGCCGTCAATCGAACCGTTGTTTCCATGCATATCAATCAAACAAACGCCCATCTTGAAGTTTTGGCTCATACGCACCATCGCTTCGTAAATCGATGAATCGCCATGTGGGTGGTATTTCCCCATGACTTCCCCAGCAATACGTGCGGATTTTTTATATGGTTTGTCGTTGAACATGCCCATTTTGTACATGGCAAAAAGAATGCGTCTTTGGACGGGTTTGAGGCCGTCACGCGCATCCGGTAATGCTCTATCTTGGATGATGTATTTGGAATAACGTCCAAAACGTTCCCCAACGATGTCTTCTAAACGTTCGCTGGTGATTTTCTCTTCGATAAAGGTATCAATGGCTTGGGAGACTGGTTTTTTACTCATAATCTGCCTCCTTGATTTGATAGTCGTCGTCATCGATGAATTCGACGTTGTGTTCAATCCATTCACGTCTTGGACCGACTTGGTCACCCATCAGGATGGATACACGCTTTTCAGCTTCGCCTTCATCTTCTAAGCGGACTTGAATGAGGGTTCTGGTTTTAGGGTCCATGGTGGTTTCCCACAATTGATCAAAGTTCATTTCCCCCAACCCTTTGTAGCGTTGGATGGTTGTGTTCCCACTTTGGGTCAAACGCTTTAATTCGCTGTCATTCCAAGCATAGTTGGAGATGAGTTTGCCACCTTTTTTCTGAGTGACTTTATATAGTGGTGGTAATGCAATGTATAATTTGCCAGCTTCCACCAATGGTTTCATATATCTAAAGAAGAAAGTGATCAACAAAACTTGGATGTGGGCACCATCGGTGTCGGCATCGGTCATGATGATGACTTTGTTGTAGTTACACTTGTTGATGTCAAAATCCGCACCAAAATCGGCACCAATGGTGTGGATGATGGTGTTGATTTCTTCATTTTTTAAGATCGCATCCACATTGGCTTTTTCGGTGTTGATGACTTTACCACGCAATGGTAAAATCGCTTGGAAACGTCGGTCACGGCCTTGTTTTGCTGACCCACCCGCGGAATCACCTTCGACCAAGAACAGTTCATTTTTGGTTTTGTCTTTGCCTTGAGCAGGGGTTAATTTCCCGGATAACGAGACTTCTTTTTTATTTTTCTTCTTATCACTTCTGGCTTCATCTCTGGCTTTACGTGCAGCTTCACGGGCTTTAAATGCGTCAAACGCACGTTTGATTAAACCATAAGAAAAGTCCATGTTTTCTTCTAGGTAATAGGTTAATTTGTCATAAATGATGGATTCCATCGCATTTCTGGCTTCTGGTGAACCCAACTTGGATTTGGTTTGTCCTTCAAATTCAAGGAATGCCTCTGGGATACGTACGGAGATGACTGCTGTCATCCCTTCACGGATGTCTACGCCATCGAGGTTTTGGTCTTTTTCTTTCAATAAACCGTATTTTCTTGCATAATCGTTGATGGCACGGGTCGATGCGCTCTTAAATCCAGTTTCATGGGTACCACCATCACGGGTACGGACGTTATTGACAAATGAAATGATGGTCTCACTGTATTGGTTGGTGAATTGGAATGCCGTTTCAACTTCGATGGCATTGTTTTTATTCACAGTATACACACCCATCAAATCCTTGACTGGGTGGAATTCTTGTTTGCCTTTATTGAGATATTCAACGTATTCAGAAATACCACGTTCATATTGGAATACGTCGCTTTGATTGGTACGTTCGTCATTTAAAGTAATTTTGAGATTGCGGATTAAAAAAGCACTCTCACGGAGTCGATCTTTAATGGTATCATAGCTGTATAGTGTGGTTGAAAAAATCTTTGGATCCGGTTTGAACCAAACCGATGTGCCGGTTCTACGTGTTTTACCAATTTCTTCCAATGGGGAAATGACTTTGCCACCCTCAGAGAAACGTTGTTGCATGATGAGTCCATCACGGTAAATCGTGACTTCAAGGAATGTCGATAAAGCATTGACAACCGAGGCACCAACCCCATGCAACCCCCCAGAAACTTTATAGCCACCCTCAGAACCAAACTTACCGCCTGCGTGTAAAACAGTAAAAATGATTTCTGTCGTTGGTCTGCCTGACTTATGTAGCTTGTATGGCAAACCGCGACCAAAATCATTGATCACGATACTATTATCATTTTTAATTATGACATTGATTTCAGACCCATAACCAGATAGGGCTTCGTCGATCGCATTGTCGACGATTTCCCAAACCAAATGGTGCAGACCCCTGGTATCGGTTGACCCGATGTACATCCCAGGACGTTTTCTGACCGCTTCTAGTCCTTCTAATATCTGGATCGAATCCTCAGAATATGTCTTCTTCAATTCTTCCATTAAATCAGTCCTTACTTTAGTCATATTATACCAAATTTTAAACCGTTTTCACAATAAAAAATATAGTCATTTTGGATAAATGCGCTATTTTAATTGGAATTTCAAAATATATGATATAATATTGTCATTACGAGGTGAAAAGATGGGCATTATCGCATTACAAATCGGTTTAATTTTATTCGCTTATCTGATTGGTTCAATACCGAATGGACTATGGATTGGCAAAGTTTTCTTAAAAATTGATTTAAGAGAACATGGTTCAAAAAATATTGGGGCTTCTAACGCCCTCAGAGTGATGGGACTCAAGCTTGGCATATTGACTTTTGCACTAGATGCACTCAAAGGTGCGCTCCCAATCATCGTCGTTAGAATCTTGAAATCCACAATCGAACTCACAACCAACGTGGTTATATTAGATCAACCTTACGACTATGAAATTGTCTTTGGTGTGGTCGCTGTCTTAGGCCATACATTCCCACTATTCAACCACTTCAAAGGTGGTAAAGCAGTGGCGTCATCTGCAGGCATCGTGTTAACCTTAACACCGATTGCAGGGATCTTATGTATCTTGACTTACATCATCACAGTCATTTTAACGAAGTATGCCTCCTTAGGGTCAACCTTCGCCGCGCTAACCGTATTCATTGCGGCACTCACTGAATTTTGGATCAGAGACATCATGCTAGAACAATTGTTCGTACTCATTGTCTACTCATTGATGATTCTATTCATTTTCTACCGCCACCGTGAAAACTACAAGCGTTTATTAAAAGGCACTGAAAATAAGATGTCTTTTACTAAGAAAAAAGCTTAAACCGTAAACCCTTCTGCCATGAAGGGTTTTTATTTTCATAAAATCATGTTATCCTTGTGTTAGGAAGTGATTCTATGTTGGTAAAATCGATTGAATTTATGAAATCCGATGAAATTGGATATCCCTATGATTTACCTTTTTTTGGACATACATTGATATTAACTTCACCAATCACGATTTTGGTGGGTGAAAATGGTGCCGGGAAGTCCTCTTTGCTCAAATTATTGAACGATGTCCTCAAATTATATCGGATTGATGCGAATGAGTCGTCAAAGAAAACTCAAAAGACACTCAAGTCTTCTCTACATTTACCCAATATTCAATATGTACGAACGAAACCCAAAGGTTTCTACTTCAGTGCTGAAGATTTCACAACGTATATTCAAAGTCTTGAACAAAATCGCCAAGAAGCTTACCAAGCTTTAGATGAGATCGAAACAGCCTACGCCCATAAATCGGATTTTTCTAAATCTTTGGCGCGGATGCCACATATGCGTACAATCAATGATATCGATCAAATGTATCAAAAAGATTTGTTGTCTTCTTCCCACGGTGAAGCTTATTTGGATTTCTTCAAATCTCGATTAAGAACCAATGAACTCTATTTGCTCGATGAACCCGAAACCCCACTTTCGATTCAAAATCAAATCACGATGTTATCCATCTTGGATGACGCTGTTGCGCGCGGGAATCAGTTCATCATCGCGACACATTCACCCATATTGATGTCTATTCCAGATGCGACCATCATTGAAATCAGTTCAGATGGTGTCCGTAGCGTGGCTTATGATGACCTCGAATCGGTCAAGTTACTCAAACATTTTCTCAACCACAAAGAGCAGTTTTTCAGGCATCTATACGAAAAAAAGTCCGAGTAGGACTTTTCATTTTTTACTCATGGTCTGCTTCGATGATGGCTTTGGTTTCATCCAACCAAATCGTTGCAAAATGATTATTGGATATGACGATTGGCATCGCAAACACATAAAGCAATGGTAATATCAAATAATAATCGAGCGATAACTCAAATACATCGATGAATGCGGTCAATAGACCAATCGAAACAATCAAGATTCCAACTGAAACAAAGTTCCAAATAAAGCGTCTCTTTTGAATGTGTGGTTTCAATTTATAATGTAAGCTGAATACATGACGAAAGGTGAATGCTGAAATCAATAACGCGGTGATTGCTGCCATACCCAACAAAATACCCGCCACCAAGTGGTGGTATTTTAAAATGGCCAATACGGAAATGACACCAAACATTTCAATGACACCTGCGATCAATAACTGAACCAAGGTTCTCGAATAATGGATGGCTTTTAAGTATTTATCTTGAATTTGGGCACTCTTTTCTGGGTGTTTTTGAGTTTCTTCAATTAATTTTATGTATGATGACTCTGGTTCTTTGGTTTCTTCCAATAATTTTTCATAGTCTTGATACATAAACCATTCGACTAAAATGTCAGCGACAAACAGTGGGATGGTAATCAAGTTGAATAAGATGTACCCTTGGGTTTCTAACCCACTGGCACGGAGTACCACGAAAATGATGGATACCTTCAATAAAAAATCGATCAGTGTATACCTTTTTAAATCTTTAAATGATTCAGAAAATCCAAATAAGGTCAAAATCACAGGGACAATCATCGTAAAAATCCAAAACGGATGGATGGAATCTAAGCCATCGGTATGGATTTGGTAATTTAAGAACAAAACGTTCATGTATGAAAGTATAGATAAGGCGATTAATAATCTTAAAAAAGTTTTCATAGGCTTAACCTCATGACTATTCTACCATAAAAAAATAAAAAGGTGATTGCTCACCTATTATTTAACTTGATTCATTGAGTTCATTACTTGGCGAACTTGCTTTTCAGAAGGGGTTCTGCCCATTTGACGCATCATTTCGCGAATCATACGTTCGTTGACAGGTGGGTTTTTCTTTAGGTAGTTTTTAAACCAAGCTCTCGCAATGAAGAAACCTGCTGCGCCACCAACCAATAGACTTCCAAGTCCAGTCAATAAATACCATAGCCACTCTAATCCCATAAAAAAATCACTCCTTCAATAACAATAATATCATACTAAATCATCCCACTAAAATCAAGTCAAAACGCGAATTCACATAAATTCTGGGTTTACATTTTGCTTGACATATAATAAAATAAAGTATAAGGAGTGATGATTATGCCAAGATGGATAGACGACAGCTGTATCGCATGCGGTAGCTGCCAATCTGTATGCCCGGTAGACTGCATTTCAGAAGGCGACATTTACGTGATTGATGAATCCGTATGTATCGACTGTGGGGCTTGCCAAGAAGTATGCCCAGTAGGAGCAATTTCAGAACGCTAAAAAAGAAAACGCACTCGCGAGAGTGCATTTTTTTTCGTTTAAAACCATCTTATTGGGTGGTTATTTTTCATATATCCCAATCCTTTTAATCCCGTGAACACGGTCTTTACTGAGGGTGATGCCTTCGATCACTGGACATGGATTCGATGATTCGATTTCAATGATGATTTTGCCTTCTTTATTCAATAAAGGTGCGACACCATTTAAAATGGGCTTAATGTCTAAGGCATAGGGTGGGTCTAAGAAAATATAGTCAAATTTGATTTGATGTCTTTCATAATAACGGATCGCATCCATGTAATCGAATGCTGTGATGATTGCGCCAGTTTTTAAATTGGCTTCGTTTGTTTTTAACGACTTAAGTGCCAATGGGTGATGGTCATTTAAATATATTTTAGTTGCGCCACGTGAATAGGCTTCAAACCCATAAGCGCCAGAACCTGCAAATAAATCGAGCACGTTACCATCCATTTGAAATAACATGTTGAACACTGCCCCTCTCACGAGCGAGGCCGTTTCTTTTGTGTCATCACTCAGACTGATGAGGGTCTTACCCTTCAGTGATCCAGCAATGATTTTTAATTTGACCTGTTTCATTCGAACAATTTCAAAATCGCCTTATTGTAATAAAGGTTATTAAAATAGGTGGTTTTTTTCGAAATCAAATCCAGGTCCATTAAATCACGATAACGTTTGATGATGGTCTTCGAT
>JAEZHT010000059.1 GCA_023436805.1 Bacillota bacterium | reverse complement strand
GGTGTGAACTCACCTTATTTTCAAAGTGCGTTGGATGAACATTCACCGTACCGTTTGTGGTTTTATTTTGGTGGCGAGTACCCGGAAGGCGTGAGACTTTGGGCGGATGCGAAAAGCTTACCGGAACTCAACCTAGAAAATGAAGCCGTCAAAGACTATATCTATAAAAAAGAATCTTCTGTAATCCGTAGCTATTTAAAAAATGGTGTGGATGGGTTTAGACTCGATGTTGCTTTTGATATTGGCTATGACATTTTAAAAGATTTGACCAACCATGCCCACCAAGAAAAAGAAACTGCCCTCATTGTAGGTGAGACCTGGAACTATCCAAAACGTTGGTTGAACGCGATGGATGGCGTGATGAACTTCACCTTAAGAGAAATCACCTTCCACGCGGTTGAGAATAAATTCACACCGAAAGAAGTCAATACATTACTAGAAAAGATGGTTCAAGATTGCGGGATTGATGGACTACTCAAATCCTGGAATATCTTGGATAACCACGATACCGTGAGATTAAATCACCGTTTGAATGAACAAGACCAAAAGCTCGCTGAAGTCATCCAGTTTACATTCCCTGGGTCACCAAATCTATACTATGGTTCTGAACTTGGTATGACTGGTGGTAATGACCCAGAAAACCGTGCACCAATGGACTGGTCTTTATTTAATGAGCATAACCCAAGACTCATTTGGATCAAACAATTGATTCAAGTCCATAAACAAGAAAAAGCGTTGATGGTTGGTGATTACTTACCATTGGTATCATCCAAACTCATCGCTTATGAAAGACATACCGACGATGTATCGGATACGGTCATTGTCTTAATCAATCCAACTGAGGTTGCAGTAGAAGAATATGTAATGATACCCGATTCCTCATTGATGAATTATTCAAAATTTGATGTCATCTTAGGGGATATCGATCAAGTATCCTTAATTGCAGGTCTATTACAAGTCAAACTCAAACCAAAATTATTTGTGTTACTTAAACCAAGGACACAACCTGAAAAGAGTTATACCCCATACAAACGCGTATAAACATAATAAAAACTGACGCTCGTATCGCAAACGAGGTCAGTTTTTTATTTTAAACTATGGTTAATTGTTCATCTACCACAGTAACAGTATAAGCTTGATGTGGTTGAATGAAGCCTTCAATGATTCGAATCGCGATGAATGTTTCAAGTTCTTTTGAAATAAAGCGCTTGATGGGTCTCGCACCATATTCTATAGAATAGCCATGTTTAAGGATATATTTCTTTAAATCTTCCGTGAACAAGACTTTGATGTCTTTATCCATCAAACGTTTTTGTAAATCCGAAAGCATCTTATCGACAATCTTGATTTGAACGTTGAAACCAAGTGGGTTAAAGATGATGATTTCATCGATACGGTTTAAGAATTCTGGTTTAAACGTTTCTTTCACGAGGTTCATCACGTCGTTCTTACCTTTATCTAAATCCTTCAATAAGAATTCACTACCTAAGTTAGAAGTCATGATGATGATTGTATTCTTGAAATCCACGGTTCTGCCTTGGTTGTCGGTCAAACGGCCATCGTCTAGGATTTGTAAGAGGATATTGAATACTTCAGGGTGGGCTTTTTCAATTTCATCAAACAAAACAATCGAATACGGTTTACGTCTGACAGCTTCGGTGAGTTGTCCACCTTCATCGTAACCAACATACCCTGGTGGCGCACCGACCAAACGAGACACACTGTGCCTTTCCATGTATTCAGACATATCGATACGTACGATGTGGGACTCATCGTCAAACAGGTTTTCTGCCAAGCTTCTCGCGACCTCGGTTTTACCCACACCGGTAGGGCCTAAAAACATGAAGGAACCAATTGGTTTATTCGCGTCTTTGATCCCTGCACGTTGACGAATGATGGCGTCACTGATGAGTTTCAAAGCGTGGTCTTGACCAATCACACGTAAAGACATCTGTTCTTTTAAGTGTAACAATTTATCTCTATCGGCTTGAACCAATTTTTCCACCGGAATGTGGGTCCACTTCGAAATGATTTCTGCGATGTTATCTTCGGTGACAACTTCTGAAATCATCCGTTCTTGGGTGTTGTTGGTTTTTTCTTCGATTTGTTTTTCTAATTTTGGAATTTTTGAATATTGAAGTTCAGCGGCCGTACTGTAATCGGATTGGTTAAACGCGTTTTGAAGTTGATTCTTCAAGTTTTCCAAATCTTGTTTGAGTTGTTTGACGGCTTGAAGTTCAGCCTTTTCTTTTTCCCATTGGGATTTGTATTTCTTTTCAGTGGTGCGTTGTTCAACGAGTTCGTCTTCAATCTTTCTCAAGCGTTCTTTGGATAACGCATCCGCTTCTTTTGATAAAGCACTCTTTTCAATTTCTAGCTGCATGATTTTTCGCATCACAGAATCGAGTTCCACCGGCATCGAGTCGATTTCCATACGAATCGAAGCACAGGCTTCATCGATCAAATCGATCGCTTTATCGGGTAAGAAGCGGTCGGTGATGTAGCGGTTGGATAAGGTTGCTGCCGAAACGATGGCATTATCCGAAATATGTACCCCATGGTGGGCCTCAAAGCGGTCTTTTAAACCCCTTAAGATCGATATCGTATCTAACACCGTCGGTTCATCGATTTGAATCTTTTGAAAACGACGTTCTAAGGCAGTATCTTTTTCAATGTATTTACGGTATTCATTGAGTGTGGTCGCCCCAATGCAGTGGAGTTCCCCTCGAGCTAACATTGGTTTTAACATATTGGAGGCGTCCATCGCGCCATCGACACGACCCGCACCGACAATCGTATGGATTTCATCGATGAATAAGATGATGTCACCGTCAGAAGCTTTGATTTTATTCAAAACAGCCTTGAGTCTTTCTTCAAATTCACCACGAAATTTAGCCCCAGCTACCAACGCAGCCAAGTCTAATTCATAAATCGTTTTATTTTGTAAACCCAATGGCACATCTTTATCGACGATGCGTCTCGCTAAACCTTCGACAATCGCGGTTTTACCCACCCCAGGTTCGCCAATCAAAACAGGGTTATTTTTGGTTTTTCTCGATAAAATCTTGATCATTCGACGGATTTCATCTTCACGTCCAATCACAGGGTCGATTTTACCTTTTTTCACTTCTTCGACGATGTTTCGTCCGAATTTTTCCAATAAATTCGGGTCTTTATCGTAGTTTTCCATTTGTGGCATCATAATATCAACTCCTAATATTGGCACTCTATTATTATGAGTGCTAATTCAACTTTATTATAATCCGAAGTATTTTCTTTGTCAACCCGATTGTCTTCAAATATTCTCACTTTTTTTGAAAGTGTTTTCGTGCTATAATAAACTGCTAATGTATAAGGAGTTTTGTCATATGAAAAAAGTTTTATTAATTGTTTTAACAGCGTTTCTTGGGTTGTCACTGGTGGCTTGTGTCGAAGACAGACCACAACCGTTTGACTACAATGCATTCTTATTAGAAGCATCTGCAAGTTTATCCTTACCCAATGAAACCGATACGCACCTAACGTTTCCACTCACTTTAGAATATAAAGTAAAGACCATTGAACTCTCGTGGCAATCCAATACGCCTGAAGTGATTTCAACGCTTGGGGCTGTTACTAGACCAACCTTCGAAACCGGTGACCGCGTCGTCACGTTGACGGTGATGTTATCCTTAGATGGTCATCAATTCTCTAGAAACTTCAATGTGAAAGTATTGAAACTAGACGCGATTGTTTATCACACCGTTACCTTTGATTCAAATGGTGGGACAACAGTCAATTCAGTCCAAGTAGAAGATAGTAAAAAAGTCACGACACCGAATGATCCAACCCGTATCGGGTATACTTTTGTTTTATGGCGCGTCGATACAATCAATGGGGCGATCTTTAATTTTAATACCCCAATCACCCAAGACATCACCTTGGTCGCTGAATGGTCTAAAGACCCAGTCGAACTCAATTATATCGATATTTTATACTTAAATGACTTACACGGTTCGATTGAAAAAGGCACCGATGATTTGGGTTTAGCTTACATCGCGAATTACGTCAATTTTCACCGTACCAATAACCCAACTGGTGTGGTTTTACTGGCTGGTGGGGACATGTTCCAAGGGTCCGCATTATCCAATTACTACTTAGGTCGTTCAACCTTAGAAATCATGAATGCCATGGGATTTGACGCGATGGTTTTAGGTAACCACGAGTTCGATTGGGGCATCGATGTCATCACCAATTATTTTGATGGTGATGCAAACAATGGTGAAGCGACATTCCCACTCTTAGGTGCGAATGTGTATTATGAGTCTACAGAAAATATCGTTGAACACATGGAACCCTACACCATCATCGAACGTGGTGACATCAAGATTGGTATCATCGGTACCATGGGGTATGGGTTAGAGTCTTCGATTGCTCAAAGCAGAATCACAGGCTATGTTTTCGCATCCCCAGTATCGATCATCGAATACTATGCGGAATACTTAAGAACACAAGAAGATGTGGATTATGTATTTGCATTGGCACACGATTCGGGTAACATCAACTCACAAGTATCCCAATTCACAGGCAATAAAAAAGTGGACATCATTTTCAATGCCCACTCTCATTCAAGATATGTTCAAACCATCGGTTCCACGACCATCATTCAAAGCAGTTCGAATGGTAAATATGTCGGTAATATCCGAATCGATTTAAATACCAACACCATTACTGCAAACAACGTAAAAACCCATTCAAGTTTAAATACACCAGACCCAGCAGTCAAAGCATTGATCGATGGGTATAAGGCTGAAACCGATGTGTTATTCAACACAGAAATCATTAAAGCGGCACGCTATATTCCAACATCCACCTTATCCGACTGGTTAGCCGATTTGATGAGACAAGTCACCAACGCAGACATCGCCTTCCATAACTATGGTGGTACCAGAGACTCAATGGCGAGCAATGAATCGATCACTTTAGGGAAACTTTATAAGATATTCCCATTCGATAACACCATCAAAACCGTGTATTTGGATGGCGCGGTTATTCAAAACTTCCTCAATCGTTCGAGTGATGCTTATAGTACCACAGTAAGCAATTTCGTCCCAGGTACGCTCTATAAAGTCGCTACCAACGATTACATCTTCGATAAGACAGATAACCCATTCATCTATGGTGCCAATCCAAACTTTGATGGTACATTACTCAGAGATATGGTACTGTCTGAACTAGAGCTTCAAAAGTCTGTTTACAGCAGTTTTGATACCACCAATACGATACTATCTTCACATACACCACAACCAAGAAATCGTTTTACAAACTTAACACTAAACACCTAATTGACAAACGTGCTAGTTACCGTTTATAATGTAATAGCACGTTTAAACGGCCCTGTAGCCAAGTGGTAAGGCACGGCACTGCAACTGCCTGATCGTCGGTTCAAATCCGGTCGGGGCCTCCAAAATAATCTTGAATTGGTCCGATAAAATGGACTAATTACACAAAATTATGCCCATCTAGGGCATTTTTTGTTTACTAGGAAAGTTCGTCTTTTATTGTTCGCTTTCCGAATGTTCTTTCAATCAGTTTTATATAATTCTACTATAAACTTGGTATTAAATACGCGTATTGTGAAAATTATATATAATTAAATAGTGTCATAAAATGTATAAATAAGGGTGCTTTTATGGTATAATTTAAATAGGAAAGGAGGAATCGTTTTATGCCTTATAAAGCCCTGAAAACAAGACTCTATTTGAATTCAAATCAACATCAGTTTCTACTATCATTAATGCGTGCTTCAAGAAGTCTCTATAATCAAGCGCTATATAATGTCAGACAACATTTTATAAAAACCAATGGCTACTTATCCTATAACGAAAACTATCAACTACTCAAAGACAGTGAACA
>JAEZHT010000069.1 GCA_023436805.1 Bacillota bacterium | reverse complement strand
GCCTATGCCAATCAAAAAAGTAAGCATCATCGATGCCACAGGTAAAGTGGTATTCAAAGGGGCTCTATCGAGCTTAAAGTTTAAAAAAGAAAGCATTCAAAAAGCATCGATTGAGCTATTCAATGATGATAATCCGTGTATCATCCATGAATCGTATGCGGTAGAACATTTGGCCTCTAAAGCTGAACAATTGATTTTATCGTTAAACAAAAAAGTATTGTTGATCGATGAGGTTTTGATTCAACAACTGTTGGATATTGAACTCGCTAAATATTTGAACCATCACCTCGAATTGGAAGTGAAATGATGAGATTCTACGATTTAGACCATGCAGCAACCACGCAAATCCATCCCAAAGTGTTGGCAGCGATGATGCCTTATTTGACCGAATCCTATGGGAACCCGTCCTCGATGCATACCCTTGGGATGCAAAACAAAAAAGACATCAATACCGCGAAAAAACACATCGCTTCGCTGTTGAACTGTGATTTCAACGAATTGATTTTCACTGGTTCAGGCACCGAAGCCACCAACCTCGCGATCGAAGGGTATGCCAGAAAACACCCACATAAAACAGAAATCATCACGACACCCATCGAACACGCAGCCACATTAAATACCATTCGATACCTAGAAACATTAGGGTACAAGGTGCATTATTTAGAAGTAGATGCGATGGGTTATGTCTCATTAGCAGATTTAAAATCCAAACTAAATCAGAATACACTGCTGGTCAGTATCATCTGGGGAAACAATGAGTTAGGAACGATTCAACCCATTGAAATGATGACAGAAATCATCCATCAACACGGGGCATGTTTTCATGTCGATGCCGTCCAAATGCTTGCACATATAGCGATTGACTTATCCGTTTTAAATGTCGATATGATGTCATTTTCCGGTCATAAAATACACGGCCCTAAAGGCATCGGTTTGTTGTATAAAAAAAAGGAGATCGAGATCGAACCCCTCATCCATGGTGGCGGTCATGAATTCAAATACCGTTCTGGGACAGAAAACATCGCTGGTATCATCGGATTTGATCAAGCATTGACGCTTTTAAATGATCAATATGACGATAAAGCGAAACACCTCACCGCTTTGGCATCCGCTTTTTACCATCAAATCCGTGCTATTTTACCAATACATCTGAATGGTCCAACGCTAAATCAATCTAGAATCCCAGGGTTATTATCCTTATCGTTTGAAGGAATCTCTGGCTTAAAACTTCAATTCAAACTCAATCAAAAACAAATCTATGTATCTACAGGTAGCGCATGTCATTCCAATGAGGTTGGGGTATCCCACGTCATTGAAGCGATTCATGCAAAATCCCCAGAAGGGGTCATTCGAATCAGTTTTGGAACTGAGACGACCTTAGAAGATATCCCTTATTTAGTTGACGCTTTCCAAACAGCGTATGACGACCTTAAAAATGATTAAAGCTCAGTCCCCTGAGCTTTTATTCTATAGATTTTTAAGATCGTTCAAGAGCGCATCCACCATCGCTAGGGTTGTAAACCAAGAAGTTACCAAGCGGATGGTTTTTGTATCGCCATGGTCTGTCCATAACTCAAAAGCGTATTTTTT
This sequence comes from Bacillota bacterium, assembly GCA_023436805.1. GTDB lineage: Bacteria > Bacillota_I > Bacilli_A > Acholeplasmatales > UBA5453 > Paracholeplasma. Next base: position 51,369 of record JAEZHT010000069.1, on the reverse strand, counting down.
GGATAAGACAGCCACTTGTTGACTTTTAAGCGTGACGAATATTTGATTCGTATGGACAGGGTAAATGGGTTTTATCCCCATTTGAATCAATCCTGCGGTTAATTTAGATGCCATAGCATTGGCATGATGACCCAATTTGAAGAAGAGTTTATCTGTAAACAACCCTTCAAACTGAATCGCCGCGACAAACCCTTTCGCAAGCAGTCCGCCACTTTGTTTGATGGCATGTCTAACATAGGGTTTTAAGTCTTTATGTTGGATGACCAAGGCTTCCCCCAACATCGCGCCATTTTTCGTACCTCCGATATAAAACGCATCAGAATTACTACAAATATCATTTAATGTTAAACCCGAAGCCGAAAGGGCGACACCCAGTCTCGCGCCGTCAATAAATAGATAGAGCCCCTGTTTTTGACAGTATTGATAAAGTTGTTCAAGTTCTGCCTTGGTATAAAAAGTCCCAGTTTCAGTGGCGTTAGATATATAGACCATTTTAGGAACGACACGGTGTTCATCTGTAAAACCGCGCACCGTTTCATCGATGGCTTTAACGGTTAATTTCCCCGATTGATTTGGAATCAAGATAATTTGGTGTCCAGTCGATTCAATCGCCCCAGTTTCATGAACAAAGATATGTCCAGTATCGGCAGAAATCACCGCTTCATAGGGTCTTAAAGCGTGGCTGATCAAGACTTTATTCGTGATCGTTCCCCCCACCAAAAAATGGATATCGACCTCACGACTTAACTGTTGTTGGATGGTCTTTTTTACCGATTGACTTAAAACATCCAAACCATAGCCGTTGAATTGGGTTTGACTGTATTGATTGAGTAAAGCCATAATGGCTGGGTGTGCGATTTCACTATAATCATTTTTAAAACTAATCATGCTATCACCTTTTCCTATGATTATTATAACGGATAACACATGAGAATTGATATAATGGTGATAGAAAAAGTCATTTATATGATATAGGAGCAGCTTATGGCCAAACTTCCTTTTAAAATTCAACAAATCCTAGGTAATAAAAAAGGCATCCAAGACCACATCGGTGAATCCGAATCCTCTGTGGTTTTTTACGATGATTTTGTTTTGAAAAAATCCAAGAAAAATAGGGATGCTAAAAGGGAATCCCGTGCTTTAGCATTATTAGAAGGTTCCATACCTGTACCTAAAGTCTTAGCCTATATAGAAACAAAAAAATACAGTTATCTACTGATGACGAAATCACCAGGCCAACCTTTGTTCCAATGGCCTTTAGAAACGGCCATAAAAGTGGCTTGTGAGGGGTTGAAACGGTTGTGGGGTATCTCGATTCATGACCCTATCTTAAGTTCAAAATCAGAAGCCTTGAATACAGTTTCATACAATGTTCAAAATCACAGAGAAATCTTAATTGAAAACGCCGACCCAGGGACATTTACCAACGAAGGGTTTACATCGCCTGAAGCATTACTATCTTATTTAGAAACGCATTATCCAAACGATGAACCCTTGGTTTTGTCTCATGGCGATTATTATCTCCCTAACGTGTTATATGATGGTAATCAAATCACCGCGATGATTGATTTTGGTTACATCGGTTACTTTCCAAAAGAACGAGACATATCGGCCTTACTTAAAAGTTTGGTTTACAATTATGGTGAAAATCCAAACTACTTGAATTGGGTCGAACAAGCCTTGGGTTGTTCAGTCCAAAAAGACATCATTGAATACTTTAAGTTATACGATGAGCTGATCTAAACACAGTGAGAGCGTTTACCCGCTCTTTTTGTTTGATATTCAAATGAATATAGTGGTTTGAAGCCCAATCGTATGTTATAATAAGAAAAATTAATTCAAAGGACACTTATTATGCAAAAAAAACATACCTTAATGATCATATCTTCAATCCTCATGATGTTACTGATGGGTACCGTATACGCTTATAGTGTATTTCGTTACCACATAGAAACCTTATATCAAACCACGACACTCGAATCTGGACTGCCTTACATGACCTCGTTGTTTTTTTATGCACTGTCGATGATGGTCACTGGTAGACATTTAAAACCCAATCGTTTGAGGGGTTTGGTGTTTTATGGGACACTCCTCATTGTCTTGGGGTATTTTCTATCGGGTATTTCACAAAACATTCTAACACTCATGGTTTCTTATGGGGTGTTGATTGGTACTGGTGTAGGGATGGTTTACGGTGTACCCATTTACATGGTACAAAAACTATTTCCTAAAAAGAGTGGATTCATGACCGGCATCATTTTATTGGGTTTTGGGATGTCCCCACTCATCACTGCGCCTTTGGTCAGTTGGTTGATTGATTCTACAAATATCCGTCAAACTTTCTTCATATTGGGTGTGTTATTCTTAGTGATTCAATTGCCATTATCGTTTTTATTCATCTTGAAAGAAAGAAGTACATTCAAACAAACCCCAGTAGATATGCGCACTAAAGAGAAGCTCAAACCGTTTAAACGGATTTACGCATTATTTGTCATCGCCACCTTGGTGGGGTTGATGATGATCGGTTTAACCTATCAAGTCGGTGTACGCTATTATGGTCTCAATGAAACCTCGGTGACGCTTGCTTTATCGATCTTCGCCATATTGAATGGGGTAGCGCGTCCTTTATTTGGTAAGCTGATGGATAGCAGCGGCTTTAAATTCTCAGGCATGGTCAGTGTGACCTTGATTGTCATCGCGAGTGTGATTGGTTTAATCAACCGTGGTGAGCAGTTTATATTGTTTGGATTATCGTTTGGTCTATATTGGTTCAACCTCGGTGCATGGCTTTCCATCGTACCTGCAACCATCAAAGAGTTCTATGGGATTCAACAATACGCCAAAAAGTATGGTTTGATGTTCACAGGGTATGGGGTGGGTGCCATCTTAGGCACTTTGATTTCTGGGTATATCATGGATATGCTTGGTGAAACAACCTATATTTATGGGTTTATATTGGGTCTGATGCTTGTATCGTTCATCCTACTCAATCAGATGCCTAAAAAAATAAAAACGCTCTAATTGAGCGTTTAGTTGGCAATACTGAATAACGAAGCAATCAATACCACGAGAATAACATATAAGCCGACTGCTGCTGACAACACCATCGCGTCAGCGACGTGTGTGATGACCATCATGAATGAAAATGGGCCCTTTGGTTCATATTCAAACTCGATTTTATGAATGACAACCATTTCATATACAATACCAATCAATAACAATGGTAAATGGATCAGCGTTACGACTTGTTTCAACCCCATCGACTGTTCTAAAAATAGGGTCGTAATCAAGACAATCAATGTCATGATGAGATACATTACAAAATAATGAATCAAAGTTTTTTTCGAATAGCTGAATTCAAAATACCTCAGTACGAGTACTTTCACACCCACCAAGGCGAGTGGGATGAAGAAAAGGAAAATCAAGTTGAATAAAATCAATGTGATTTGACCTAAGTTAAACATAAAACATCGCTCCAATCTGTGGTAAAGCATACCCTAACGCAAGTAAAGTAAAAATAATACCTAAGGCGACCACCAAAATAATGAGTGGCAGAACCAAATAGGATTTCAGTGAAGGGTTCGTATCACTGCTAAACAACAAAATGAAGTAAATGATGATGTTGACCAAGGGGATCGCCATCAAAAGATGAAATACAAACCAATCACCCACGGTCATATGGCCTTTAGAATTGAACATAATGTGTCCTCCATTGTATCAAGTATAACACATCATAAAAGTGAATTCCATCACAAATTAAATTAAAATGTCTCCAACAGTGGAGACATTTTTCTTGTTATGCTTTGATGGCGCAGCGGAGTTTGGCGGACCGAGCCCTTGGGTTGTCATGCACTTCTTGAAGTGAAGGCAAATCGGGACCGGTTACTAAAGCGTACGTGCCTTGTCGTTGGTAAAACTGAAATGCTTTTTTGACCAAACGGTCTTCACCCGAATGGAACGTTAAAATCGCGACTCGTCCGCCTGGTTTGAGTAATAGGGGGAGTTTTTCCATCAAGTCATAGAGGGCTTCATACTCTTGATTGACATCGATGCGTAGGGCTTGAAAGGTACGTTGTGAGGCTTTCTTAATGGATTCCTCTTGAATCGATTTAGGCAGTTTAGATAATGCTTTTTGAATCACCTTATGCAAGTCTTTGGTGGTTTCGATGAGTTGTCCAAGTTGGATTGATTTAGCAATCTCGGACGCGATTTCTTTCGCGTACACTTCATCGGCATTTTCAATGAGCATCCCTTCGAGTTCATCTTCGGTGAGCTCTAATAAACGGATATTGGCTGGGATACCGATATGAGGGTTCATTCTTAAATCGAGTGGCCCATCGTATTTAAATGTAAAACCTCTAGATGGGTCATCGATTTGCATCGAAGAGACACCCAAGTCAGCAAGCACAAAGTCAAACCCATCCACAGGGATTTGGTCTAAATCTCTAAAATTGATGTTGTGCAACGTGAAATGGTCTTTGGTAAAACCAGCATCGATCAACCGTTGTTCAGTTTTAGGTAATTCAATGGGGTCTAAATCGGTGGCGTGCAAATGGCCGGTGTGGTTTAATTGTTCGAGCATTTTACGGGTATGACCCCCAAAACCCAGGGTGCAATCTAATCCGATTTCACCGGGTTGTATGTTTAAAAAAGACAATATCTCATCGACCATGATGGAACGGTGCATACCCGCAGGGGTATTGCCTTTTTCCATCACGTGGGCGATGACGTCTTGATATTTATCGGGTTGTTGTTCTTTGTATTTTTCCTCAAAGGTTTTTGGGTATTTCCCTGAGTAACGTTTACGTCTTTTGGGTTTGTTTTCTTCCATGATATTCACCTGTACTTGAGTATATTACCAAAAATCGATCGATTTCACAATCCAACCCTTTCGAATCTTTTACAAACCGATGATTTGACAGGCATGATATCATGGATTATAATAACAATTAATGATATCAAAAATTGATAACATGGAAAAGGTAACATATGGACCGACGATATGAAAAGAAACTGTACTTAGGCTTTTTAAACATCCATATTTTGTATCATGCTTCGATAGAACCCATCTATGGGGTATGGATGTTAGAAGAACTCAAACACCATGGGTATCAAGTAGGACCTTCCCATGTATATCCCTTACTGAAAGAAATGGTCGTGGAGGGCTTATTATCTGTTGAAGAAAATGCCGCTTCAGGACGCATGAGAAAATATTATAGTATTACAGACAAAGGCCGACACTTGCTTATAAAACTCTACGATAAAATCGAAGAACTCAGTCGTGAAATCCACCATAAGAAACAGGTGATTTCACGTGAATAAATCCAATACGATAAAAAGAAACGCTTTTTTGTTATTGATGTTGTTCGGCGTCATCAGTTTATTATCGGATTTCACCCATGAAGGGGGAAAAGCATCTGCAGGTCTATTTTAGTTTGATTGGGTTATTTTACGAATGGCATGTGGTTTATGTGGTGTTGTTTTCAACACTGATCGAATTTATAGCCGTAATGCTATTGATGATATATCGAAAGAAACATTTTGAAATGGAGGCGAATTAAATGGTAGAAAATAAAGTTAAATGGGGTACATTCCTCTGGGATGTGTTCATGTGTTCAATAGGTTCATATGGTGGACCCGAAGCACACTATGGGGTATTTTCATCGGTTTTAGTTGAAAAGAAGAAATATTTGATCGAAGAAGAACTGACAGAAATGATTGGTTTATATGCTTTGGTCCCAGGACCGAGCAGTTCACAGACCATCACTGCCATCGGGTATCATGTTGGTGGACCTGTTTTAGCATTCTTAACATTCTTGGTATGGGCACTACCAGCCATCGTTATGATGGGTTTGATTGGTGTATTTTTTAGTCAACTAGACAATCATGAAGGGTGGAAACCCATCATTACCTTTTTACCAGCCGTCGCTGTAGGATTCATCATCTATGCTGCATTCACGTTATCGAAAAAAGTATTGAAAAAACGTAATGACTGGATTTTGTATGTCGTGATGCTGGCTGTGGGTTTATGGTTGGTGGGCTTATCGATGTGGGTAGTACCGATCATGTTGGTGATGGGCGGACTCATCTATGTTTTCCCACACAGGAAAGATAAAAGCATCCTTGAGGTTAAATTAAAACCAAGGTGGTATGTGTTGCAGATTGTCATTGGTTTAGCATTATTCAATGAAGGTTTGAGGGTATGGATCACAGCCCCTTGGGTAACTTTGTATACTTCCTTCTATCGTTATGGGTATTCTGTCATTGGTGGGGGACAAATTGTGATCCCATTGATGATTCAAGATTTGGTTCAAAATCAAACCCTGATCAGTTTACATGACTTCTTATCAGGGTATGCAATAGACCAAGCCATCCCTGGCCCACTCTTTAGTTTCGCAGCCTTTGTCAGTTCACGCTCATTTGCTGGCAGTGGTTTCTCATTCTTGGCTGGGATGATCGGTGGTTTCAGCATATTCTTACCGGGCATATTATTGGTATATTTTATCTACCCTTTATACCGTAATTCTAGAAAAATGATTCGTATGAAACATTTCTTAAAAGGTGTCACAGTTACTGCAGCCAGCTTAATATTAATGACAGCCATCACACAGTCCATTAAACTCCCTATGGACTTCGCGGTATATGGGGTGGTCATCGTTTCAACTTTACTGTTGTTATGGAAGAAGATACCAGCACCACTCATTGTTGTTTTAGCGGCACTACTGGGGTTCATTTTGTAAGAAAGAATAAACTGATGATTGATGATAACGGCTTAAATTGAGCCGTTTTTATCTTTATAAATCCATCGAAATGAAGTTATGAATCAAATCAAAGTATATGATACAATTTCTTTGATTACAGATAGATACCTATTTGTCAATTAGATGTGGTAATAATGTTTTATTTATGCTAACATTAAACTATCAACCGCCTGCACCACTTACATTTCAAGAACTAAAATCTTAAGTCTCTATTCTATTTTGGAACAATTTATGGGGCAGTGCACGACGAACTATGTTTTAGATGGGGATAAGGTACTGGTTGAAACCAGAAGTAATGGTATTACAATCTATTACACCTACGATGTTGATGGCAGTTTACTCAGTATGAACTACAATGGTACAGAATACTTTTACATTACCAACCTACAAGGTGATGTCATAGAACTTCGTGACATGAGTGGCGATGTTGTTGTAGAATATAAGTATGACGCATGGGGAAATATTGTGTACCAATCTCCTGGAACATTAGCTGATATCAACCCCTATAGATATCGTGGATATCGATTTGATGTTGAAACAGGGTATTATTACTTACAATCAAGATATTACAATCCACAAATCGGTAGATTTATTAGTGCAGATGGCATGCTTGGTGAAACAGGAAATCTATTAACCCAAAATATGTATGCATATGCCGGTAATAATCCGGTTATGAATGTTGATCCGTTTGGGTATTTTTGGAATGATATTTTTGAATTCGTTAAAAATATTGGAGAGGGAATAGTTGAATATATCGATGACATAACTCCAAATACAATATCAGTAGGTGTTACAGCCACAGCATATTTACCCGTTTTTACGGCATTTGGTTTTGGAGGTTGCATAGGTGGTGGGATCAGTGCTCAATTATCACTTGATAAAAAAGGTAATCTCGGGTTTCAGTATTCTGTTATAGGTGGTGTTGGTTCACCTTCGCTTGGAATTGCGGTTTATAAGACAACCACTAATGCACCCACAATTTACGATTTAAATGGACTTGGAACAGCTGTAGGTGGTTCAATTGGAGAAGGATATTATTATGGTGCTGAATTAAATCAATATTATTCAGACCGAATTTACACGGGAAGCACTACTATGTATGGTTATGGTGTAAGGCTTCCAGTACCTGGAGAGATTCATGTTTCAGGATCAATAACATCCACACCTTGGAGTGTTAATCTAATAGATTTATTTAATGATATATTTTAGCAGGAGGTAACATAAATGATAAAATATCCAGTTTTCAATGAGGAATACAGCACCGATGAATCTATCGAGCATTTTCTTACACGGTTAAAAGGTGTCACAGATAAATATCAAAAAGAACGATTTTTAAACAAGAAAAATGTAGATTTTTCGAAAATGTATTATGGTAAAGTAAACACATCAGATTTCCAAATAACTAGATACATAACGTATGGTAATTCAATGAATCCTGAAATAGTTGGCGTATTGAAAAACGATGGCGAAAAAACAATCATTTCAATCAGATTTCAGATAAAAAAAGATATCAAAAAATTGAGTTTAGGTTTAGCATTGTTTTCCTTTTTTGCATTAATATTTTCGATTGCCATTGATATTAATAATATAGTAAATGGTAAGTTTAGTGTGGTATTTCTCGCACCACTATTATTACTGATATGTAGTGTTTTATTTGTAAAATTTGGGTTTAAGTTTGAAATTGAGAATGCCAAAGATGACATTAGAAAATTCATTTATTATGAGCACTTAAATGGATGAAAAGGTTTTTTGAGTAAAGAAAAGGAGAAAATATGAGTCCAATTGATAGAATCAAAAAAGAATATTATTTTGCAGTAATACTTCACATATTTGTAATATCATTTTCTGTATTTGGACTTATTTGGTCAATTACAACTAATTTTGATATATGGAACAAAAACATAATCGAATTAATTATGGCTTTCTTCATTCCTTTATTATGCATAATAGGCATTACAATATTTGGCTTCAGTCTATTAGATATTGTAAAAGACTTTCAACAAATACGTTCAAATAATTATAAACAACTGGTTGGAAGAGTTGTTGGGTTTGCTAAAAACCAAACAGAAACAGGTGACCAGATTAATAATTTCCCAAAGATTTATATAAGAGAAACTAAAAAAACAATAGAACTCCATGTTAATGATCATGTTAATTTAAATCAAGAATATACTTTTTTGTATCTAGAACACACGAGAATCGGAGCTGTGAAGTGTGAAGAGATTGATGACAAGTAATAATGAATTATGGAAATTGATGAATCCATAGAAAGAGGACCATATGGGAGCATGGGGTACAGGATTATATTCAGATGACGTCGCACAAGATGTTAAATTTTTATACAAAGAATTATTAATGGTAGGATTATCAAATGAAGAAGCGACCCAAAAACTAATCAAAGATAGCCAATGGTTGATCAATGATATGTATGATGGTCCTGTGTTTTGGTTTGTTTTAGCGGATACACAATGGAAATTAGGTAGATTACTACCTGAAGTTAAAGAGAAAGCAATGAAATACATTCAAGACGGAGAACATCTAAAAATATGGTCTGAAGAAAATCCTAAATTAGGATTAAAAAGAAAAGAAGTCTTGGATAAACTGTTAAATCAACTGAACTCTCCAATGCCAGAAACAAAGAAGATATCTACATACAAATACTACCGAAATGATTGGAAGTTGGGCGATACATACGCATATCAGTTAAGTGGAGATTTCGCTAAAGAAAACGGTCTTGATGGTAGATATATTATCATTCATAAAATCGGTGATTATGAAACACAGAAGGGTATCGATAAAGATGTTTTTCCTATTGTCTATATGAAAATCACACCAGATAAAAATCTTCCAAAAAATGCCAATGAAATAGAAGCGTGCGAATATATCAGAATTAATCGAAACTTTAACGATAAGAAGTTTGAGTATACTTCTTATCTTTGGGAAACATCAAGCAGATTTTTTAACAAATTGATATATGTTGGTAATTATTCCATTACACCACCTAGTGATGAGTGTACAACGAGATTTTATGGGACTTTTTTGATGAAACTATCCGCAAAACAAGATGAAGTCATCTGTTTACACAACTATATAAATAATAGAAATTATATATTCAAATAATTGTAAGCGTCAAATAACGGACGTAAAAAAAGACCCGATTGCACAGATCTAAATCGTTACTTAAATAAGGTGACTACTTATCAGTCCCTTTGGTCATATGAAATTTAGAAATCATCTTTTCACTATAAGGCATTAACTCATCTAGCTTTAACTCATTTACTTTTGAATTGGCTAAATGGTCTAAGATATAGGTGTAGTATTTATAAGGATTAAGCTCAGTCATCAAACAACTCTGGGTGATTGAATATAGTAGAGCGCTTGAGTCAGCGCCGTTTGGTGTATTAGAAAACAACCAGTTCTTTCTACCAATCACGAACGGTTTGATCGCTCTTTCAGCTTTATTGTTATCGATTGATAACCGACCATCCGTTAGATAATTCATGACTTGTGGTAAGGTATGAATCGCGTATATGATCGCCTTACCAAAACTTGACTCTAATGCACACGTTAGTGATTTATCATCTAAACAGGCCTTAAACTCAGTCATAATTGGTTTGATGGTTGTTTGTTTAAATGCGTATCTATCTGCACTTATACAAAAAAAAGGATTAAACATTACTTGGAAAAAATCTAGATGGGGGTTCAATTATGGTATTGATGTTAGCGTTGAATAATCTTATCGTGAGGTCTTTAGATGAATAAACATGTAGTTAGTTGCTATATAAAGTATATATAGCATTATTCATTATCTTTGTTCCCAAAGTAAAAATCATTTTAGAACAATATGAAATTATTTTGTTATACATTATTTTTGCTCTAAGCTTGATCATCTTATATTTCATACTAGCGAAAATTTATAATAGAAAACTGCCACTTTTTGAGAAAATAAAGCGAATTATTTATATTTTGTTCTTCACTTCCTGTAGTTATACAATTGAAATTATTATTAGGAATAACGAATCGTCAATATCAATGTTATCAGTTCTTGTATTATTCTTACTGTCATATCCAATAGTAAAAGAATATATAAACAAAAAGCAATTGACTTAGTAAAGCATTTACTATAGAAATACACAACTAATTAATTAAAATATGTAAATATAAATATTATTTAAACGAAAGATAAAGAGCGAGATCATATAAAATCTTGTTCTTTTCTTTGTAAAAAAACAACACCAAGTACAGGTTTTTGGTATCAGTTCAAACAAAAATTGAACTTGATTATTTTTATAAGTCCTTAATTTTTGATATACTCAACGCATAAAAAACTATTTTGTAAGTCATTAATGTATTCATAATCATCGTAATCACTGAAAATAAGTCTTTTTTAAGTACTAGACACTTATATAAATATTAAAACGGCTTAGCTAAGCCGTTTTATTCGTCTTGGTGGAGATGAGGGGAGTCGAACCCCTGTGCATGATTTTTCCTGTGATACTTTCTACATGTTTAGTCAATCAGTTATATTCATCCAGCAATCATAGATTGACATATTATCACTAGACTAACCTTATTGATTCATTTGATTGCTTAAGGTGGCAACAACCAAATATATCTTACTGTTTTGTGCCTTAGACTAAGTCGTAAGAAAACCTAGCGTTGGCTCGCACTTTTTCTTAAGCAGCGAATTGTAAATTTTGGTTTCCGGTTATTAATAACCTCGGTGTTTTTACTTGCACAACCAAGACATGCTTATATCACATTAAAACCCTGACGAATCCAGAGAACATCCCCATGCGCAATCATTATATAAGAATTGATTAAGTAAATCAAGAATAAATAACCAATCTATTTAGATTGTCTGAGTTTCGCAACCCTAGAGTATTTAGGGTTATCCCCATAGCGAATCAAATAATCACTTGCACTTTGGATATTACAACTGTTTCTGTCAACCAAAGGCATCACATAACCAATATGGTCAGCCACCTCAATTGAAAGAGAAACCAAATCAGGCACATGTAAACCGGCCATGACAACGGCGTTATTCATCGCGTTTTGAATGGTTAATGGTTGGGTTTGGATGGTCTCACGAATGCGGTTTAACAACAGAATACTCAAACCGATATCGATCTCATTGAGCGGAGCTGTTCTAAAATAGCTCGATAATAAAGCGAAACAAGCATAGGCTAAATGTTCATCGGTAGATTTCGATAAATCCTTTAGACTGATTGAATAATCCTTGAGTTCAAAAAAGAAATTCGATATACCTTGATCGATGATAGGGCTCGAATGGGCTTTCAAACACCAGTCTAACAAACGGGATTGGTCATACGTTTTTGGATCTACAATCATGGTAGATAACAACATGGATTCATAGTAATTCAAATCGAACAACGCCATAGCCAAAGCGTTGTTTTTTGGTAATTTCGATGCGTACTGTCTCAAATCACCCATTTTTATACCGATGTATTTAAAAGGTTTGGGTTGCTTAGAGAGTCTTTTAAATGTGCCTTCATCTTTCATGGCGAACAAATCATTGAGTATTTGGTTTAGATCGTTCAAAGTACCACTCCTAACTAACCACATCATATCATAAAAACAATCGAATTCAGGATATAAAGGTTGGATTTTATGAGGGGATGTATATAATTTTTTGTTTTTGGGTTGACAATGAAACACATTACTATATAATAGTATTGACTTAGGTTTATTATTGCTTAACCCAAAGTTTATATATACTAAACATTGGCGGAATGACTGACCTATCGGTTTAGGGTTATTCTTGTTAATGAAAAACGGATAACGTCTTATTGGGGGTATTGTATGAAAAAATTGATTGAATTGAAAGGTATCACCAAGGCGTTTGGTGGTCAAGTGGTACTAAAGGGCATCGACTTGGACATCTATGAAAACGAATTTGTTACCCTCTTAGGGCCATCGGGTTGTGGAAAAACAACCACACTTCGCATCATTGGTGGGTTTGAAAAACCGTCTTCTGGTGAAGTATTATTTAATGGCGAATCTGTGGCGGATTTACCACCACATAAAAGACCAACCAATACGGTCTTTCAACGCTATGCATTGTTTCCCCATTTAGATGTGTATGAAAATGTTGCGTTCGGATTGAGATTAAAAAAAGAACATCAAAAAATGCCTTCCAAAGCACGGGAAGCTTTGATTGAACAAAAAGTATCCAAATACCTTCAAATGGTTGGTTTGGTTGGCTATGAAAACAGAAGTGTTCATAAAATGTCTGGGGGTCAACAACAAAGGGTCGCGATTGCAAGGGCTTTGATCAATGAACCTCAAGTGTTGTTACTCGATGAACCACTCGCTGCACTGGATTTAAAACTCCGCCAGGAGATGCAATACGAGTTGAAAGAAATTCAACGTAACGCAGGGATTACCTTCATCTTTGTTACCCATGACCAGGAAGAAGCACTCACGATGAGCGACAAAATCGTGGTTATGAATGAAGGTGAAATCCTTCAAGTGGGTACACCAGAGGATATCTACAATGAACCTAGTAGCCGATTTGTCGCGGGTTTCATTGGCGAATCGAACATCATCGAAGGCATCATGAAAGACGACTATTTGGTCTCTTTCGATGGGAAAGATTATGTGTGTGTCGACTATGGATTTAAGAAGAATGAAGTGGTGGATATTGTATTGAGACCTGAAGACCTAGACATCGTTGAACCTGGTCAAGGTTTCATTGAAGGCATTGTAGATTCCATCATTTTCAAAGGTGTTCATTATGAGATTGATGTGAAAACACCAGAACGTATATACACGATTCATACCATTAAGTACCACGCGGAAGGGTCACAGGTATCCATCGTATTTGATAAAGAAGATGTCCACGTGATGGAAAAATGGTAAGCATGAAAAAGGCGATACCACTGAAGAATAAACTCAGTTTAAGGGATTTAAACCTGATGGGTAGCCCTTATTATGTGGTGTTATTCTTCCTCATCCTCATTCCGCTCATACTGATATTGTTTTACGCGTTTTCAGAACGCGTTAATGACTTATTTATTTCTTTTTCATTCAAGTATTTCGGCCAGTTTTTAAATGAACCAGCTTTCATTAAAACCATGTTGGATTCAATCAAACTTGCCATATATACCACGTTGGTTACGTTGTTTATTGGGTATCCAACCGCATATTTGATTACCAAATCGAATAAGAAAACACAAACATTACTGATTCTCATGATTACCGCACCGATGTGGGTCAATATGTTGTTAAGGACCCTCGCTTGGAAACAAATCTTTGAAATGCTAAATGCATCGTTGTTGGGTACGGATATCGCCATCATTACCGGGATGGTGTATGTATTTTTACCATTCATGGTATTACCGATTTATACCGTTTTGTCCAAGATTGATCCAAAACTCTATGAAGCTGCGGATGATTTGGGTGCGAATAAGTTTCAAACATTTTTAAAAGTTACCTTACCATTATCGATTACAGGTGTCTTATCAGGCATCACGATGGTATTACTCCCAGCAGCAACCACGCTGGTCATCCCTAAATATTTGGGTAAAAACCGATATTTGATAGGCAATCTCATCGAAGACCGTTTCCTCACTGCAGGTAACTGGGGCTATGGTTCAGCCATCGCCATCATCCTATCTGTGGTCATCATGGCGATGGTCATCTTCACCAAGAAACTCGATCGAAATAAGGGGGCGAAAGAATGAAATCCCTTAAAAAATGGATATCCAAATCGTATATTGGTATCATCTTAGCCTTTTGTTACGCCCCCATCTTATCACTAATCATTTTTTCTTTTAATGAGAATAAGAGTTTGACCAATTGGGGCGGATTCTCACTCAAATGGTATGAAAAATTATTCGATTCGACCGATATCATGACAGCGGTCATTATGACTATTGTCATCGCGGTCCTCGCAACATTGATTTCAGTATTCATCGGAACCCTCGCAGCGATTTCACTGTCGAAATCAAAAAAGGCATTTAAAGATGTGATGCTTGGGGTCAATAACGTGCCTATCGTTAACCCAGAAATTGTCACAGCCGTGGGGTTATTGTTACTATTTGTCTCATTCCAAATTGACCGTGGTTACACGACCATGTTGCTAGCACATGTGGCGTTTTGTACCCCATATGTCGTGATTACGGTGTATCCAAAGGTTAAAAGTTTGGATCCTAACCTCGCAGAAGCAGCGAACGATTTGGGTGCGACCCCAGTTCAAGCTTTATGGTTGGTGGTATTCCCACAAATCAAGGTCGCGATATTCGCGGCTGCTGCGATTGCTTTTACGATGAGTTTTGATGATTTTGTCATCTCATACTTTACCGCAGGGTCAGCGACCAACATCAGTATTTACTTATATACGCTCAGACGTGGGGTTGAACCAACGATTAATGCGTTATCTACCATCATCATCGCCATTATCGGCCTGGTGGTGACCTATCGATATTTGAAATCGAACCAAAACAACGAACAGGAGATTGAATAACATGAAAAAAACATTGGCTTTGGCTTTACTCACGTTGGTGAGTGTGACTTTGTCTGGTTGTGGTGTGGTTAGAAGCATCACCTGCATCAACAAAGATAAACTGAACTTATTTAACTGGGGCGAATACATTGACCCAGCCATCTTAAGGGGATTTGAAGAAGAATACAACGTCTGTGTGACGATGTCTACTTTCGCATCCAATGAATCGGCCATCACCAAAATGAAAACACAAGCGTTTGATTTGGTGATCCCTTCCGATTACGCGATTGAACAAATGGTTCAAGAAGACCTCATCCAAACATTGGATTGGTCAAAGATTGAAAACTTCAACCCAGATACTGATTTAGCCCCAGGGTTGGTATCGATTTTGAATGCATTAGAATTTGATTTACTCGATTATGGGGTCCCTTATTTTTGGGGGAATGTCGGTATTTTATACAATAAAGATGTCGTATCCCAAAGTGAACTTGAAGCCCAAGAATGGGATATATTCAAGTCATCTTCCTATGAAATTGCTTTTTATGATTCAGCCAGAGATGGCTTTATGGTGGCTTTAAAGAGTTTAGGGTATTCCATGAACACATCCAACCAAACCCAATTAAATGAAGCTGAAAATTGGTTGATGGACTTAGCAAATAACAACAATGTGGTTTTCTTAACCGATGAAATCTTGGATGATATGGTCTCACTCACCTATGATTTAGCCCTAACTTATTCAGGGGACGCCATCTATTTGATGAGTGAACAAGAAAAACTCGATTTCTTCGTACCTAGCAGTGGAACAAACGTTTGGGTAGACGCGTTGGTCATTCCGAAGAATGCGAAAAATGTCGATTTGGCTTACGCATTCATCAATTATGTGCTAACTGCAGAATCAGCAACCCTCAACACCGAATATGTCATGTATTCTAGTCCGAGAAAAGATGTCTATGAAGCGATGATTGCTGTAGGGTCTGATTTCTATGAATACAGAAATGCTTACAACGTCGTCATTCATGAAAACGATGAAGTCTTCCGCTATATACCAACGACCAAAGCGTTCATTTCGGATGCTTGGGCGAGAATTCGCGCTCTATAAGATTAAGACCTATGGGATGTCACTAAAGTGACGTCCTTTTTTACGATTGAATTTATAAATTCACATTCTTGTGGTAAAATGGAAAAGAATTGAGGTTTACTTATGCAAACAAGACACGAAATTAGAATTGAAACCATGACATTTTTATACCAACAAGACCTCCGTGGGGATATCGTGGTAGAACCCTTTAAAGAATCCTATGATTTATACCACGCCATCATCGCCCATATGGCAGAAATAGATCAACTGATCAAAGATACGTTGGTCAACTATACGTTAGAACGTTTATCCTATGTTGACCGCGCCATCATCAGGCTCGCTGTGTATGAAATGATGTATACCGATACACCAAAACCAATCGTCATCAATGAAGCGATTAAACTCACCAAAGCTTATTCCAATTTAGAAGATGAAAAACAATCCGCTTTCACCAACCGATTATTAGACAACATCTCCAAACGACTCGGGTGATAACATGCAAGACGTTAGATACCTAACGGTTTCCGCGTTAACCAAATACATTAAACAAATCCTTGAAAACGATAAGCATTTAGGCCAAATCTACATCAAGGGTGAGATTTCCAATTTGACCAAACATAGCCGTGGTCATTTTTACTTTACACTCAAAGACGAGTCCGCTCAAATTCGCGTGACGATGTTTTCGAACTACGTTAAAAATTTGGTTTTTAGTCCAAAAGATGGCGATAAAGTCAGATTGTTTGGTTCAATGAGCGTCTATGAAGCTGGTGGGTCTTACGCCATCAATGCGTATACCATGGAACAAGATGGTATAGGTAGTTTGTATTTGGCGTATGAAAAACTGAAAAAAGAACTTCAAGAAAAAGGCTATTTTAACCCACAAAGAAAAAAGGCGATCCCTTTATATCCCAAAGCGATTGGTGTGATTACTTCACCAACTGGGGCAGCCATTAGGGACATCATTCATACCATTGAAAGACGTTACCCATCGACCAGACTTTACTTATACCCAGCCTTGGTTCAAGGGGAAGAAGCGAAATATTCGATAGAAAAACAAATCAAACAAGCCAACCAAGATGGCTTGGTGGATGTCTTAATTGTGGGTCGTGGTGGTGGGTCGATTGAAGACTTGTGGGCATTCAATGAAATGCCGGTCATCGAAGCGATTTATCGTTCAGAAATACCGATCATATCTGCCGTAGGCCATGAAACAGACTTTACTTTGGCTGATTTTGTCTCAGACTTAAGGGCACCAACACCAACCGCAGCAGCAGAACTGTCTACCTCAAGCAAAGACAATTTGATTGAAACCGTCTTAGGCTATCAGCGCGGTTTACAAATCTACATTCAAAAATACTTAGAACAACAAAAAACCAGCCTGTTACATTTGGATGAACGGTTGATGGTTCACTCACCGGTATCACTCATCCAACAGTTGAAAGAAAGATATACCCAAACCAGTGAACGGTTATCCAAAGCGATGGATCAGCAATTAACCCATAAAAAGAACCAAACCCAATTGTTATCACAGCGGATCACCGCTTTTGATATCATCGCGTTGGTGAAATACAAAAAAGAGAAGAATGCGCATTTGACAAAAGAATTGGAAAGCCATTTTGAACGCATACTTACCAAAAAAGACGACCATTTCCAACGCCTCGTACAAGCGTTGAAACACCAAAACCCACTTACCTTGATGGACAAAGGGTACACATTTACCACGAAAAATCAAAAACGCATCGAATCCATCGATGATGTAAATATCAATGATACGATTGAGACCACCCTCAAAGATGGGAAACTCACCTCAGTGGTGAAGCATAAGGAGACACACACATGGAAATGACATTTGAACAAGCCATTCAAGCCTTAGAAAAAACAGTCAAGGCACTTGAAAACAAAGACATCGCTTTAGATGAAGCGGTGAGACTATACAATGAAGGGCTTAAATTATCGAAAATTTGTTATGAATTACTCAACGAATCGGAAAAATTGGTTGTTAAAACCATTACCCCGACAGGTAGCGAGGATTTCAAACTAGAATAAGAGGTTTTTATGTTGTTAAAAGACATCCAAGACCCAAAAGACATTAAAAACTTATCCATCAAAGAACTCGAAGTCTTATCCCAAGACATTCGTCATTTTTTGGTGGATTCGATCAGTAAAACCGGTGGACACCTCGCTTCTAATTTAGGGGCAGTTGAATTATCCATCGCTTTACACTATGTCTTTGAGTCACCCAAGGACCAGTTCATCTTTGACGTTGGACACCAGTCCTATACCCATAAAATTTTAACGGGCAGAGCCCACCTGTTCGATACCTTGAGACAACATCAGGGTCTTTCAGGCTATATCAACTACCAAGAATCGATCCATGATGTTTGGGAGTCTGGTCATGCGGGTACGGCTGTATCTGCATTACACGGTGTCCTTAAGGCCAAACAATTGAAAGGCGAAGAAGGTACCGCCATCGCTTTGGTTGGTGATGGTTCTATCACCTCAGGGATGAGTTTTGAAGCCCTCAATTTATTGGGTTCAGACCCAACCCTCAAAGGGATCGTTATTTTAAATGATAACAACATGTCGATTTCTAAAAACGTTGGTGCATTATCCAAAGTATTGACGTTACTTCGTGGCAATCGTTTCTTGATGAAACTTAGAAACGGAATCGCGAGAATTACACCCAATATATTGGTTCGAATCTACCGTCGATTCAAACGTATGATCAAAGCATTCTTCCAATCTGGCAACGTTTTTGAAGAACTCGGTTATGTCTACATTGGCCCGATCGATGGAAATGATTTAAAAACCGTCATCAAAACTTTAAAACAAGCGCAGAAAATGAAAAAAAGCGTTGTTATCCACGCTGTCACCGAAAAAGGTAAAGGCTATGAAGTTGCCTCCACTGACAACGATGGTAAATTCCACGGGGTTGGGTCATTTGATAAAAATACGGGTGCACCGACCAAAATCAATCACCAAGGGATGAAATCTTTCTCCGAAGTGATTTCAACCGCGATGATCGCGTATCAATCGATTCAAAAGACGTTTGTTGTGATGCCAGCGATGTTGGTCGGTACCAAATTCGAAAAGTTTTATCAACAATACCCAGACCGTTTGATCGATGTCGGGATTGCTGAAGAACATGCAGCGACGATGGCATCTGCGTTATCAAGAAACGGGATATCGGTATTTTTACCGCTATACGCGACCTTCAGCCAACGCGCCTATGACCAAATCATGAATGACATCGCGAGAAGCGATACCAAAGTGGTTTTTGGCATCGACCGTGCTGGGTTTGTTGGTGACGATGGGTCTACCCACCAAGGGTTATATGACGTATCGATGTTCCATTCCATGCCCAATGTGGTCATTACCATGCCGTATGATGCGAAAGAAGCGTTTGATTTATTACATTATGGGTTTAGTCAATCACACCCATTTGTCATCCGTTACCCAAGATTAGAAACCCCATTTGACCCAACCCATTTGCCTGCCTTTGATACGATAACCCCAACTTGGACGATTTTAAGTGAAGGGGCATCTCAAGTATGGATTTCTTATGGACCAGGGTTAGATTTACTACTCAAAGCGAAAGATACCTTACAAGTGGATGCGAAAATTGTCAATGCCAGATTCATCCGTCCAATGGATATCGATACATTAAAAACGATTCTTGATTTAGATGTGCCTGTGTTTGTGTATGAAGAAGCGTTCGCTTCAGGGACACTATATCATCATATTTTAGAATTCATGGCTTTACATAACTACCATCAAACCATCCGTCATATGTCGGTTAAAGACATCATCCATCATGGTTCTAGAGAACACAATCAAAGAGATGCGAAAGTGGACTTTGATTCGTTGATTGAGACACTAAAAAACCTATGAGACTCGATCATTACATGGTGGAAACCTTCCATAAAACACGTTCCCAAGCCCAAGACCTCATCCGTCAAGGCAAAGTGATGGTCGGCAGTCAAATCGTCACGAAAACAGGTTTTGATTTGAAACAAGAAAAGGTAACCATTTTAGAAGACAACCTGTATGTTTCACGGGGTGGTTTAAAATTACTAGACGCGATCACTGCGTTTCAGATTGATTTTAAGGACCTCGTGGTATGTGACATTGGGTCTTCCACCGGTGGGTTCACGGATTGTGCCTTACAACACCACGCTAAAAAAGTGTATGCTTACGATGTGGGTTCAAACCAGATGCATGAATCGCTTCGATATCACCCCCAAGTTGAGCTTCATGAACAAACCAATATTTTAGACGTAACGCTACCAAAAGACATCGACATGTATACCATCGATGTCTCATTCACCTCAGTAAAACCCATCTTAAAAAATTTAGAACCTACGAAAGGTCGATACCTGGTTTTGGTCAAACCTCAATTTGAAGTTGGACCCGATTATATTAAAGATGGGATTGTTAAAGACCCAAAAAAGCAAATCGACGCTTTGAACGGTATTATCACTTATGCCAAGCAGTTGAATTTTCAAATCCTTGCTCATAAAACATCCGATCTACTCGGTAAAATGGGCAACCAAGAATTTTTACTCTTTCTATCAAAGTAAGGTGATGTTATGTTAAAGACACTCAAAATTGAAAATCTCGCCATCATCGAAGATTTAATCGTTGAATTCAACCCTTTTATGACCGCCCTCACCGGCCAAACCGGTGCAGGTAAAAGTCTACTCATCGACTCCTTGAAGTTGTTGTTTGGCGCGAGAGCCGATGCCGACCTCATCCGTTATGGGGCAGAAAACGCCACGGTAATGGGTGTTTTTAGTGATATTCGTAAACCACTTGAACAATACTTAAAGACTTTAGACATCGATAGCGAAACATTAACCATCAAACGTGAAATCAGTCGAAACAATAAAAATCAAATCAGCGTCAATCAAAAAAACATCACTTTGGGTGAATTGAAACGCATCGCTTTTTTCTTAGGCGATATTCACGAACAACACGATATATCCAAATTGTTAGACCCTAAACTACAATTATCGTTGATTGATCAAATGGATCCCGATGGGATTTCACCCTTATTCAATCAATACCTTTTAACCAAAGAAAACTATTTGGCACAACTTAAAAAATACGAACAAGCGAAAAAGGAACAACAATCGAAGACATTGGAACTAGAACGCTTAAAAGATGAACAAGACGAACTAAAAAAGTTCGGATTGAATGTGACCGAAACGGCTGAACTGACCGAGAAAATCGAAAAACTATCCCACGAAGAAAAAATCGTCTCAAGGGTGTCAAGAGCCTATGAGATTTTGGATGAATTGTACCAAAAAGGCGATTTGTATGAAGCGGCGGATGCGCTGTCTGAAATTAAAATGTACGATGGTTTATACGCCACCGGCAGTGAATCATTGAAAAATGTCTATTATGAACTGGAAGGTTTGAGAAGCGATTTAAAGAAGAGTTTGGACATATTTGAATATCGCTCTGAGTTTGAACTAGACACCTTACAAGAACGATTATTCGCCATCACTCAACTCGAAAAGAAGTACCGTATGAGTGTAACCGAGCTTTTGACTTATTTGAAAGACATCGAAGAAAAAATCCTCATGACAGAGGATTATGAAGGGTATTTAAAATCACTGAAATCCGATTTAGATCACAAGCATAAACTCACATTAGAAGCAGGATTAAAACTCCATCAATCTAGAGAAAAGCTTGCCAAAAAACTCACCACCGAAATCATCGATGAACTACAGTTGTTGGATTTGGAAAAAGTGCGTTTTGAGATTGTGTTTGAAAAACAAGAACAACCCCCAGTACTTTATGAAGATGGCTTAGACATCGTCACTTTTTACATTGGGTTAAACCAGGGTGAACCACTAAAACCGTTGTATAAAACGGCATCGGGTGGAGAACTTTCTCGATTCATGTTGGCTTTAAAAATCATATTTGCCAAATTCCAATCCTTAGGTTTGGTCGTATTTGACGAAATCGATATGGGGATTTCTGGCAAAACCGCCTCCAAAGTCGCTACAAGAATCCACGCGCTCAGTGCCCATACGCAAGTTTTAACCATCACACACTTGGCACAAGTCGCCGCGAAAGCCGATTATCACTACCACATTTTAAAGAAGATTAAAGACAATCGTACAGTGACTCAAATCGATATTTTAAATACAGAAAAACGCATCGAAATCATCGCTGAGATGTTGTCAGGCGAACGCATGGATGCGTATGCCATACAACATGCGAAAGCACTGTTACAAAAATAAAAAAAGGCCTTCGCCTTTTCTTATTGTCTTTCGATTAACATAATGATTAATGCAATAAACGGTAAAATGATCATCCCTAAAACGAGCACGACTACAATCGTTTTACCCCACCAAGTCTTCAGAGGATTTCTTAGGGTTGGCACTTCGAATGTGTTTGTATTGGTTTCTGGTTTCTTCGTTTTTGGTTTATTTGTTTTCTTTTCAGCCATAATTATCACCTCAACTTGATTTCATCATTATGATTATAATACATAACCCCCGAAAAAGAAAGTGATTTCCATGAAAAGTAGCGTAAGAATCATTTTTCACATCGACTTGAACGCGTTTTTCGCATCCGTCGAAATGATCGAAAATCCATCGCTTAAAAACAAAGTATTCGCTGTGGGTGGCGGCCTCAACTTCAACCGCGGCGGTATTTTAACCACGGCCTCATATAAAGCGCGTCAGTATGGCATCCGAAGTGGGATGACCATTGCGAACGCGCTTCATTTATATCCTAAACTCATCGTGGTGCCTAACCGACATGGTGTATACCACCAATACTCCATGAAATTCATTGAATACTTGAAGACTTATACCCAATTGGTGTGGCAAGTTTCTATCGATGAAGCGTATGTGGATGTCACCGACATCGAAGGCATTCATCCCCTCGCTTTGGCGAAAAAGATACAATCCGAACTCGTCTCAAAATTCCAACTGCCCTCATCAATTGGTATCGCCCCGACCCTTTTTCTCGCTAAAATGGGGTCTGATATGAAAAAACCGATGGGGATCACCGTCATTAGAAAACGCGATGTAAAACAAAAAATCTACCCATTACCCATCAAAGATATGTATGGATTAGGTAAGAAAACCTACCCTAAACTCGAAAAGATTGGGATCCATACGATTGAAGATTTTGTGAACCCAGCCAATACGATCAAAATACTCGAAGTCATCAGTCAAAAAAGTTATGATGCTTATATATTAGACATCCATGGGTTATCTTCCAACAAAGTAGACCCATATAAATATGCATTACCAAAAAGCATCTCCAATGAAACCACGTTGTCGTTTGATACGGATATTGAAAGTGTCATTAAAGAAACACTCATCAGTCAGTTGAAAGAAGCATACCCAAGGATGATTCATGACCGCCTCCAAACCAAAACGGTGGGGATAAGATTAAGATACCACAATTTTGAAACCACACAGAAAGTCAGAAGTATCGCTCAGTACACCGACGATTACCAACAAATCGAAGACATCATTGTCGAATTGTTTGAAAATTTCTACACAGGTAAACCGGTGCGTTTGGTGGGGGTTTCTTTAAATAATCTTAAAACCAAGGATGCGATAGAAAAGCCATTTGATCTGTTTGAGTATCAGGCTTTAGAAGAGAAAAAATCACGCATCCTGGATGCTTTAAAACAGTAAATGAAAAAAAAGCGAAAGAACCCAAGGATTCTATCGATTGAAAATATAAAAAAAGTATATAATAGAACATAAAGAGGTGAATCTATGATTCGATTAGAAGGCGTTTCTAAATATTATAATACCGATAATAACGTCGTCTTAGGACTAAGACGTGTCAACTTAGAATTTAAGTTAGGTGAGTTTGTCGCGATTACTGGGGAATCCGGTAGTGGTAAGTCTACGTTACTTAACGTCATTTCAGGGTTAGACAAGTATGATGAAGGTGAACTTTATGTCAATGGCGAGGAAACCAGTTATTATACGGTAGAAGAATTTGAACAGTACCGTAAACAATACATTGGGTTCGTTTTCCAAAACTACAACATCATCGATTCATATACCGTGTATCAAAACGTCATGGCAGCGTTGATGATTCAAGGCTATGATCCCGAAAAACGAAAAGAACGCGCGCTCGAACTCATCGACCGTGTGGGTTTGACGTCTCATAAAAACCATCGCGCATCCAAACTGTCTGGTGGACAAAAACAACGCGCAGTCATTGCGAGAGCCCTCGCCAAAGACTGCCCTGTGATCGTAGCCGATGAACCTACAGGCAATTTAGACAGTGAAACAAGTAAAAAGGTGTTAGAGTTATTAAAAGAAGTATCGAGAGACAAATTGGTGTTGATCGTTACACATAACTATGAACAAGTAGAACCTTACGCTACCCGTAAAATTCGTATGTTTGATGGTGAAGTTGTGGAAGACAAAACCGTCAAGGCTGTATCCCCATTTGAAGTGAAACCAACCTTATCATCCAAAAATTTAAGTCCGATCGATGTCTTAAAATTGGCGTTTGTTTCCTTGTTTAGTATCCCTAAAAAGACTTTTTTAATTTTCATTACCTTGATGTTTGCTTTCGCAGCCATCGCTTCAGTCTATAGTTTAAATGAATGGGTTCAAAACCTTGGGGGCATCAATAACTATAACCCTGTATTCAGACAAAACTTTGAGGGTAGGGTCGTCGTCACTAAAGTGGATGGCACCGCATTCTCACAAACTGAGCTTAACGATTTATTGGCTAAAAACCGAGTAGAGGGCATCATTCACCACGATATTTTACTCGATATGGAGTTTCAAATTACAAACAATTCATTTTACAATTATGGTTCTTTACGACCATTTGTGGGGCAATCTTTCCCACTAGAGTCGGGTCGAATGCCTGAAGCCATGAACGAGATTGTCCTTTACCCAACGTATTGGGGCGAATCATATACGATTGGTGATACGGTGTCGGTTTCCTATGCGAATAACAACCGAGACGAGTTTACCGTCAACCCTTCAACCACGTATACGATGACTGTGGTGGGTTTATTAGAAGAATCCTACTACAATTATGTAGGCATTGTACACCCTTCATTCTTCAATCGAAACATCACCAATACCTACGCGACAAGCAATTTGATGGCTGCATATGCGATTCATCAAAATTTGTATCTTCAATTGAATCAGTCCAGCAATCAAGAAGAAATACTGAGTTTCAATAAAAATATGATCTTCATCGATGATACGTTGCCAGATGGCCAATCCAAAGTCACATCCATACTCTATGATGCCTTGGTAGAACACTATGGTACGCAGGCAAATGTGCAGTCTCAAGTATTTAAACTGGTTAAACCAGCCATCAAATTTACCCCTGAAAAGAGCATAGATTTACAAATCATTGGAAAAATCGATGCCGAACCATGGATTCAGGAAATCTATGTCAATACCACAACCTATCTCAGCCTATTTGGTGAAGGCCCATATCAAGTCTCTTTATTGACAACAGATACATTTGACGCGCGTGCTGTGATGGATGGGTTAAATGCGAACTATCAATCGGTTCACCCGTTCGAATATGTGGGATTTGATTATAATATGGGTTTAGGTGGACTATTGACCTTTGTATACTTCTTGGTCGGTGGTTTCATCTACATCATCTTAAACTTAGTCATCAAATCCATCATTCAATCGAGACGTAAAGACTTTGTTATTTTCCGATCGATTGGGGCGTCTAAAACGGATTTAAGAAAACTTCTTTCTTTCGAACAAGTCTTATTCAATACCTTTGGATTCGTATTGTCATTCATCCCTTTGGTTCTAATGAATATTTATATCCCTGAGTTCAAAGTGATGCGTTATATTCCAATCTTGATGTATGGGGTATTCTTCCTCATTTTCTTATTGGTTTTACTCAGCATCAACAACAAATTCGCCAACAAATTGTTTGGTAAGAGTGTCATCACGACACTGAAGAGTGAGTAGGTGAACCCATGATAACCGCACAAAAATTAGACAAATTTTTCAATCGTGGGAAACGAAATGAAATCCACGTCATCAATCAAATATCACTCGATTTACCAGACCATGGGTTGGTGGTCTTATTTGGTCCATCCGGGTCAGGTAAAACAACTTTGCTAAATGTCTTAGGTGGATTAGACCGTGCCAAAGGTGAAATTCATTTTAATGACATCACCTTGAATGGCTATTCGATGTCCAAATGGGACAAAATACGTAATAGACACATTGGGTATATCTTCCAGAACTACATGTTGTTAGAAAATATCTCGATTTATGAAAACATCAAGTTGACCTTGAACATGATTGGAATCACCGATAAAGATGAGATCAACAAACGTGTCGAATACCTCCTCGAAAAAGTCGGTCTTAAAAATTATAAGAAACGTAAAGCGGGCTTATTATCTGGGGGTCAACAACAAAGGGTCGCGATTGCGAGAGCTTTAGCGAAAAACCCTGAAGTCATCATTGCCGATGAACCCACAGGTAACCTAGATTCTAAGAATACAGTGGATATCATGAACATCATCAAGACCATTTCGAAAGAAAAATTGGTCCTTTTGGTGACACATGAACGCGAACTTGCGACGTTTTATGCCGATCGAATCATTGAATTAAAAGATGGACAAATCGTCAGTGATACTGAAAACAGTAGCGATGGTGGTAGTTTAGAACTCAAACACGATACAGATATTTATCTTAAAGATATGGATGTGACTGGTGTATCTAATGAAGCCTTAGATGTGTCTTTCTATAGCGATAAACCGACTGAGAAAATCAAATTGCGTTTGGTCTTAAAAAATGGCACTTTATATTTGGATGTGGATCAAAAGCACGCTCAAAAAGTCAACTTACTCTCCGATAAGAGTGAGGTTAAATTGATCGATGACCATTATAAGGATTTAGATAAAAATGAAATGGATAACCTTGATGCCTATCAATTTGGATCGATCATCGATGAAACCAAAGTCGAAAAATCTCAACCCGTCATCACCTGGAAACATGCCTTTAGGTTGGCATTAAATAAAATCATCAATTCAACCACCAAACGAAAATTCCTATTCGTGGGATTCATCTTGGCAGGGTTCTTGTTGTTGATTGCGTTTGGGTTTGTATCGAGAATGATCATTTTGGATGACAAACTGTTCATGCCTTATGACAAAAATTATGTGGTTGCGACTAACATCCAAAATAGAACTGAACTCGATGCCATCCTCAACGATGAATATACGATGTATGTAACCAGTAGACCTTCGTATATGGTTGCATTTGAACTACCTGTGTTTTATCAAGAATCGTATGGTTTAGAGTCATATGTTGCCATCGACTTTGTCTCACAAATTGAGAACAAAGCGATTATATATGGTCGAAATGTTCAAAACGATGGGGAAATCTTGTTGGATTACTCGATGTTTACAGGGGATAACAATACCTTAACTCAAATTCTTCGGGCTTATGGCGTAGCGAATCCACAAGCATTGTTGGGTAAAACCACCTATGTGAATCAAAAAGCATATACCTTAGTCGGTTTTGTGGATCAAGGGTATAACGCTGTATTCATGCGTGAAATTGATTTCTATCGTGGTATATTGCCTAATCCTGGAACAAAGACACTTGAGGTTTTACAGGATGAGTTCTTTGATCAAGTAACGTACCCATTGGCTGAACTATTCGTACTTTCCAATAATCCAACGGAAAGTGTAAGATTTATCGATGGGTTGGGTTCCACGATCGATGCCTCACACCCATACTTAGAGTATCGTGATAATTATTTAACCATGATGGCTTTGGTCTATAGTTTCTTATGGGTATTCTCACTCGTCATTGTCATCATCACATTGATTGCTTTATTCTTCGTCCTCCGTGCATCCTTAGCAGAACGCATCAACGAAATCGCTGTGTTTAGAGCCCTTGGTGTACGAAGAATCGATATCATCAAAACGTTCATTGTGGAAATATTTGTCATCACGACGGTGTCATTCATCGTCGGATATATCTTTGGCATATATTACTTTACCAACGTCAATACCGCCTTATATGACAGCAACCTCATCATTTTCCCTGCTGTATTCATGGTGCTTGGGGTCGTATTCATCTATGGCGTGAGCCAATTGATTGGTTTGATTCCGGTGTGGAGTTTGTTACGTAAAACCCCGGCTCAAATCATGAGTTCGTATGATATATAAAAAAAACCAAGGTTGACTTGGTTTAGGATAAAATGTCTAAATAAGTTAAGGAAGAAACGTGTGACCACGTTTCTTTTTTATTGTAATCAAACTGCTTTAAGTATTGAATCACTTCATTCGTCACTTTGGTTGGGGTAGAAGCACCAGAGGTTACCGATACCGATTGTGCGGATTTGAACCATTCTGGGTCAATGTCTGATATGCCTTCGACACGGTAGCTTGGAATGCTTCGTTCATGGATCGATACGAAGGCGAGTTTGTTAGAATTGGAGGACAAGGCATCTCCAACCACGATACAAAGGTCAACCAAAGGTTGTTCAATCACCGCTTGTTGTCTGGTGGTGGTGGCGTCACAAATATCGTCATCGAACAATAAATCTGGGTATTTGACTTTTAATACGTTTAGTACCACATCGATATCGTAACGTGATAATGTCGTTTGATTGGTGACAAACAATGGTTTGTCTGGGTATTTTTGGACGAAGTTCATCGCGTCAACCGCGTTGGTCAAAAACGAAATTTCTTTGGATATACCCAATATACCTTCAGGTTCAGGGTGGTTTTTGTGTCCAATATAGACGACTTCATAGCCCAGGCTTAAGTGTTTTTTTACCGCATCATGGACTTTACTGACGTCTTTACAGGTGGCGTTGACGATGGTTAAGCCTTTCGCTTGAGCCTTTTCAAGGACTTGATCAGACACCCCATGGGCAGTCATGATGACCGTCCCAGTAGAGATATCATCCAATAACTCCAGTCTGGTCTTTAGGGGATTATCCAACGAAATGACACCGAAATGTCTAAACGCTTCGGTTATTTTTTTATTATGTACAATCAAACCCAAAATGTGGATGGGTCTTGGAAAAGTGTCGTCTTCAATGGTCTTTTTAACCATATGGAGTGCTTTGGCTACCCCGTGACAGTAGCCTCTTGGACGTAAATCTATGACGTTCATGGTATCACCTGTGATTATTATAACAAACAACCGGTTCAAATTCTAATATTAGGTATAAATGATAAAATAGAGTATAATATAAACGGTGATTTTTTATGTTTAAAACAAGTATACAAGAAAAAATAAATGCATTGGGCTACAAGACGTTCACACCGATTCAAGAAGCGGTGTTTAAGTCATACCCTAAAGAGAAGCACATCATTGGATTGGCACCGACAGGCACTGGAAAAACCCATGCCTATTTATTGCCAATCATCAATGATTTGGACTTAACCTATGAAGCCGTTCAAGCCGTCATTTGTGTACCAACCAATGAATTGGTCGCACAAGTCGAAACGATGTTAAAAAGCGTCAATATCGGTTTTACCGTGAAAGCTTACACTTCATCGAAAGACCGCTTAAGGGAATTAGACGCCTTATCCAAAAAACAACCTCAAATTGTCATTTCTACCCCTGGTAGATTAGAAGATTACGCGATTCAAGAAGGCAAATTGAAAATACATACAGCGAAAGTCTTCGTTTTAGATGAAGCGGATATGATGCTCGATATGGATTTCATGACCACGTTGGACCGTGTATTTTACGCTGTAAGGGACGCGAAAATGATGTTATTTTCAGCGACCTTACCAGAAGGTTTAACCAAGTGGATCGATACCTATTTTGGTAAAGCCTTTATGATCGATTTAAAAGACCCTTCCGTGTTAAAAATAACCCATGGTTTGGTCTTTACCCGATTTGAGACGAGAGACCACGATTTTAAACGATTGGTCAAAGCCATCAACCCATTCTTATGTATGGTGTTTGTTTCTAAAAAGGAACAAGTTGACCACGTCTACCAACAACTTTTGGATGTGGGAATCAAAGCGATTCGTATCTCTGGCGATACCCCTGTTAGAGAAAGAAAAACCATTTTAGATGACATCAAACAATTGAAGTATACCTACATCGTTTCATCTGATTTAGGTTCTCGTGGTTTAGATATCATTGGTGTATCTCACGTCATTCACTATGAATTGCCATACCATCTGGAATATTATATCCACCGTTCAGGTCGAACAGGTAGAGCCAATCAATCAGGTATTTCATACGCTTTAGTAACCAATGAAAATTCCAGAAAAATTGAAAATTTGGTCAAAAAAGGCATCACATTCCAACGTTATCAATTCGATGGTGATTCATTGGTACCCATCATTAAAAAGTCTAAGAGTAGCCTCTCTGAAGAAGAACTAGCAGCCATCCGTAAAGTCAAAAAACCAACCAAAGTATCCCCCAACTATAAGAAGAAAAATAAAAAATTGGTGAAAAAAGCACGTAACGCCGTGCGATTTGGAGGTAAATAATGTTAAAAATCGGTTCACATGTCGGACTATCCGGCAACGATATGTATGAAGGTTCGGTGTTAGAAGCCATCAGCTATGGTGCGAACGCATTCATGGTCTATACAGGTGCCCCACAAAACACCATTCGTAAATCCATCAAAGATTTGAATATAGCCGGCGCAGAAAGACAGATGCTCGCCCATGGGTTGTCTTTTGATAATGTTGTGGTTCACGCCCCATATATCATCAATCTTGCCAACCCAGACCCTGAAAAACGCGCATTCGCTGTCGAATTTTTGACCAAAGAAGTAGAACGCACCTACGCGATGCACGCAAGACAAATCGTCTTACACCCAGGTTCCGCTGTCGGTAAAGACAGGGATGAAGCCTTGAAATGGATTGCTGAAGGGATCAACCAAGTCATTCGAAATACAGCTGGTAAACCGGTCAAAATCGCTTTAGAAACGATGGCAGGCAAAGGCAATGAAATGGGTAAAACGTTTGAAGAAATCCGCGATATGATCGCTTTAATTGAAGATAAGAGCCGCATTTCCGTTTGTTTTGACACCTGTCATACCTCAGATGCAGGCTATGATATTCAAAACGATTTTGAAGGTGTCATCCAACACTTCGATCAAGTGGTTGGTAAATCCTATATCTCGGTGTTCCACGTCAATGACTCCAAAAATCCAAGGGGTGCCGCGAAAGATAGACACGCCAACTTAGGGTTTGGTGAAATTGGATTTGATGCTTTGTTAAAAGTGATTTATCATCCAGATTTTGAGGCTATTCCTAAAATACTAGAAACCCCATACATCGACGATAAAGCCCCGTATAAACATGAGATTCAAATGATCAAGAATCGAACATTTAATCCCAATTTAGAGTCAGATGTGAAAAATAGTTGAAAGATTTTTAGATAGTTCGTTATAATATTTATAAAACACAAAGGAGAAGTACATTATGAGAGATTTCATCATTGTTACCGATTCAGCCTGTGATTTGACTGACGATTTAGCGAAATCACTGGATTTAGAAGTATTACCACTAAAATTTGTCATCGATGGGGTAGAATACCCAGATTATCTAGACCACCGTTCGATGGCTCCAAAAGATTTTTATGACCGCGTTCGTAAAGGCATGATGCCATCCACCGCACAAGTCAATGTACAAGAATACGTTGATGCTTGTGAAAAACTGATCAAAGCTCAAAAAGACATATTGATCCTCACCTTTTCAAGTGCCTTATCGGGAACATACAACAGTGCCCGATTGGCCGTTGAACAATTGAGAGAAACCTATCCAACGTTTAAAATTCATTTGGTCGATACTTTAGCCGCTTCTTTGGGTCAAGGTTTAATCGTAACTAAAGCGGGTAAAATGCGTAAACAAGGGTATTCAATCGAACAAGTCAGAGATGAAGTCGAAAAAACCAAACTCAACTTGGCACATTGGTTTACCGTATCAGACATCAACCACCTCAAACGTGGGGGTAGAATCAGTTCAACCGCCGCTGTGGTTGCGAATCTACTCAACATCAACCCTATTTTACACGTATCGGATGAAGGTAAACTCATTGCGAGAACCAAAGTCATCGGTCGCAAAAAAGCCTTACACGCGTTATTCAATAAGATGAAAGAAACCTACAATCCGATGTTACATAAGACGGTATTTATCTCTCACGGGGATGATATCGATGCCGCTAATATGCTCAAAGACATGATTCTTTCAGAACTGGATTGTGAAGTTGAACTCATCAACTACATCGGACCAGTCATTGGTGCCCATGCAGGTCCAAATACCATCGCGCTATTCTTTTATGCCATTTCAAGATAAACACCTGCGGGTGTTTTCTTTTCTTTAAATAATATTTCGAATTCGAAGCAATATAGTTGAATTCATTTGGTGTACCCCCTATAATGAAAGCATGGAGGGGATTTTTATGAAACCACTATTGGGATTACATCATGTCACTGCGATGACGAGCAGTGCAGAACGCATCTATGAATTTTTTACTTATGTTTTAGGATTACGCTTGGTCAAGAAAACAGTCAATCAAGACGACATTCAAACGTATCACTTATTTTTCGCGGATGACCGCGGCAGTGCTGGGACAGATATGACTTTCTTTGATTTTAAAGGTCAACCAAAAGCCATCAAAGGGGCCAATGAAATATCTAAAACGGCATTTAGAGTACCAAATGATCTGGCTATTGCCTATTATGAAAGAAGATTTAAGCACTACAAAGTCAAATCATCTCCCGTTCAAACTTTGTTTGGTAAAAAGATATTGCCATTTGAAGATTTTGATGGTCAGGAGTATGTTTTGATTTCAGATGAAAACAATACAGGGGTCAAAGCAGGGATTCCGTGGCAACATGGTCCGGTACCGAATGAGTTTGCAATTTATGGTTTAGGTCCGATTTTCTTTAGAGTCAATCACCCAACGTTGATGGAACAAGTATTGACCGAAAAACTCACATTCAAAAAAACAGCTACTGAAGGCAATTATACCTTGTATGAAACAGGTCTTGGAGGCAATGGCGGTAGTGTGATCGTTGAATACACTAAAGATCTACCACCAGCACGTCAAGGGTTTGGTGGGGTTCACCATGTCGCTTTTGGTGTGCATGATACCACCGACATCGAGTCCTGGATTACCCATTTGAATCAAAAACAGATCATGCATTCAGGGTTTGTAGACCGTTTTTATTTTAAGTCTTTATATACACGTATGTATCCAGGGATTCTCTTTGAGTTCGCGACTGAAGGTCCAGGGTTCATCGATGATGAAGAACCGTATGAAACTTTGGGCGAATTATTGGCTCTACCACCGAAGTATCGTCACTTAAGAAAAGAAATCACAGGGATGGTGAGACACATCGATACGATGCGGTCTGATAAAACCTTTAAAAAGGAGTACGAATTTTAATATGATACATATTTATAAAAAAGGCAATGATCATACGTTAATACTCCTACATGGTACAGGTGGAAACGAGCAGGATTTGATACCACTGGCAGAAATGGTATCAAGTGAATCGAGTATCTTATCGATTCGCGGTAATGTCTTAGAACACGGCATGCCAAGATTCTTCAAACGCATCGCGATGGGTGTGTTTGATATGGAAAGTTTGAAACAAGAAACGGAACATTTATACAAATTCATCCAAAAAGCGTCTCTTGATTATCAATTCGATCTAAAGAAATCCACCATCATTGGCTATTCCAATGGTGCGAATATCGCGATATCGATGTTGTTTACCTACGATAACCCCGTGGGACAAGCCATATTACTCAGACCCATGGTGCCTACAGAACATATTTTAAGCAAAAATCTCAATGAAACATCCGTCGTCATTTTAACCGGTAAATATGATACCATCGTACCGCCTGAACATGGGGAAATTCTTAAAAAACACTTTGAACAGTTACAAGCAAATACCGTATGGGTTGAACTGAATGCGACACACCGATTAACCGAAGAAGATGTCAAAATCATCCAAGAAAACATAAAAAAATGAGTTCATTTTGAACTCATTTTTCTCATTTATCGAAGGGTAGAACCCGATTTTACAAATAGGTTATCAAACTTAGCGTGACGATAGATACGACAGTTTCTCGCAATCTTCGCATTGTCAGGAACGAAACCATGTTTTTCGATGACGTTGATACCAGAAGATAATACAGTTGGTCTTTCTTCATTTGGTGTATAGTCATCAGAATAACCCACGATGGCATTTCTACCGATGTATACTTTCTTATCTAAAATGGCACGTTCTACAATGGCATTTTCAGAAATAATCGTATTGTTTAAAATGACTGAATCTCTCACAATCGCGCCTTTTTCAACCCTTACACCAGGGCTTAAAACACTATTGATGACGGTACCGTCAATGACAGAACCGTTAGAAATCAATGAGTTGACGATGTGGGCGTTAGAACCGACCCTGACCGGTGGCATTTCTTCTGAACGGGTATAAATCTTCCAAGCATCCGAGTATAAATCCAATCTTGGTTCAGACATATTTAATAATTCAATGTTGGTTTGTAAGTAGGAGTCATACGTACCGACGTCTCTCCAATAGCCGCTGAATTCAAAGGCATAAACCTTACTATCGGCTTCTTTGATGAGGGTAGGTAGAATATGTTTACCAAAGTCTAGATTTGGGTCTTTGATGGTATCTAAAGCACGATACAACATTTCTGCTGAGAATACATAAATCCCCATCGATGCTTGGTCGGATTTCGGTTGTTTTGGCTTTTCTTCAAAACCGACGATGCGCATGTCTTCATTGGTTTCCATGATGCCGAAACGATGGGCTTCATTTAGAGGTACTTTTTGCGTAGCGATGGTCACCGTCGCACCTTTTTCAATGTGGAAATTGATCATCTTACGATAATTCATTTTGTAGATGTGGTCACCCGATAAAATTAAGATAAACTTAGGTTCTCTACGTCTAACAAACTCGATGTTTTTAAGCACAGAGTCTGCTGTACCCATATACCATTCATTGTGTGGTTGTAAGAGGGTGACTTGAGAGTCTCTACGGTCGAGGTCCCAAGGTTTACCTGTACCAATGTGTTCATTGAGGGAAAGCGGTAAATATTGTGTCAAAATACCGATATCGTAAATACCAGAATTCGCACAGTTGGATAATGAAAAGTCAATGATTCTGAATTTTCCCGCAAACGGAACTGCAGGTTTACTACGTTTTTCTGCCAGTAAGTCGAGTCTTGATCCTTTACCACCAGCTAAGATGAGTGCTAATGTTTCCATAATTGATTCCCCCTATTTATTTAGTATGTGTTCATAAAGACTTAAATATTCTAAACCCATGTGCTCCAATGAATGGTCTAGTTTCATCGCGGATTGAACAAGTAGTCGCCAATCCGATGGGTTATTGGTGTAAAGCAATATCGCATCCAACAACACTTGTTTGAGCTCATGAGCGTTGTAGTTGGCGAAACTGAATCCGTGGCCTTCTTTGGTATATTTGTTATAAGGCATGACGGTATCTTTCAAACCACCCGTTTCACGAACCAAAGGTAAGCAACCATAACGCATCGCAATCAATTGTCCTAAACCACATGGTTCGAATTGACTTGGCATCAATAATAAGTCTGCTGCGGCGTAGAGTTGGTGTGCCAAGGCGTTGTTGAAACCAATGAAGGTATAAACGCGATTTCGATACTTATCTTGAAGGTAACGCAAGAAGTTTTCATAATGGAGATCACCACTGCCGATGAAGACGAATTTTGCTGTGCTTTCTGCGATGGCTTCTTCTAAAGTGGTCATCATTAAATCGATACCCTTTTGTTTCGCCAGTCTACCGATATAAGCAACCAATGCGGTATCCGTCGATAACTCTAGATTGAGTTTTTTAAGTAACGCGAATTTGTTTTGTTTCTTGGCTTGAACAAAGTGCTTTTCATTGAATGTTTTTTCCAAGTAGGTGTCGGTTTCTGGATTGTAGATGTCATAGTCAATCCCATTGAGAATACCAGAGAAATTATTTAACCTGGACTTCAGTGCACCATCTAAGGTAAAACCATAATACTCAGTTTGAACCTCTTGCATATACTTTGGTGATACAGTGTTGATGTGGTTGGCACGCATGATGGCTGCTTTTAAGAAGTTTAAGCGGTCAAAATGGATATATGCGTAATTGAATGGTCGACCAATCAATCGATAAGCATCTTTTGGGAAAGACCCTTGGTATTCTAGATTGTGAATGGTTAATAAGGTTTTGACCGATTTAAACAAAGGCTTTTGTCTGTATACTTCATCGAGTAAATAGGGTATCAATCCCGTTTGCCAGTCATTGATGTGCAACAAATCGAATGGCGTATTGATCAATTCAATATATTCTAAAATGGCGAAATCATAAAATAAAAAGCGTTTATCATCATCGTAGTATCCATAATAATTCGCGCGTTTAAAAAATAGTTCATTTTCAACGAAAATATAGGTTACACCATCATGAATGGTTTCGTAGTATTTCGCTTTAAAGGATTCATCGGCGATTTTAACTTCTCGTTCTCCGATGTATTTGAATGTATTCAGTTTTGCGTAAATAGAATCATAGAGGGGTGTGATTACTGCAGTAAACTTACCCAACTGATTCATGATTTTTGGTAGAGCAGAAGCCATATCGGCTAAACCACCCGATTTTGAAAACGGGTAAGCTTCACTGGAACAAAATAAAATGCGCATATGGTCACCTCATTAACATTATAACCTAATGAAACGGGTTACACAATAACACACCAAGTGATTTTACGATTGTGTCATAAAAATACCATATTCATAAATGAATTGATAAAAGAAAACCCCCGTGTTATAATGTTACTAGTCATTTAAAGGAGATTCAATTTATGTCAAAAAAACCGTATGCAAGACCACAGTATAAAGTAAAACCAGCGGTGATTATCATCGTCTCGATTGTTGTTTTCTTATTCTCAGCTTTAATCGTCATTCTGCAACCTTCAGACCAAGACAAAATTTATAAAGCATATCACAATGCGGGGTCACCAAACCTGACAACAAACCATGTGATTCAATCCATTACAGTGTCTAAATTAGGCAAATTAATTGACTCAGGTGCGCCTGTTGTTGTGTTCTTTGGAGATCCAACATGTAGCGTATGTGTCAGTGAAATTGGTTGGTATGACCTCGAATTTAAAGGTGCTGGGTTGGTTTCTGAAGTTAGCGTCATCTATTATGTCAATCGTGGAAAAATGAGCGCGGCTGATGTTGAAAGATTCCAAACCAAATATGCCATGACATTGACTGGTACCCCTGAACTTTACTATTTAAACGATGGTGACATCGTTCACAGAAGATCTGATTTCAATAGTGATACACAACCGATGGCAGGTCAAATCAAGAGTTTCTTCACAGCCATTAAAAACGATTTAGCAGATTAAAGCACATCACACGTGCTTTTTTTCTACTTAAAGAAAGATTGGTATAGTTATGATTCAACAAATCAAACAAAATTTAAAAGAAAGAGTTACACAACACTTTAACCAAGACAACCTCAATGTTGTTGTTGAAGAACCAAAAAGAGGGAATGCAGATTTAGCCATCCCACTTTTCGCGTTAGTCAAGCAATTGGGTAAACCCATGCCTTGGGTTTTAGAAGAAGTAAAAACCGCCATTGGTGGTTATGATATGGTCAGCGATATTCAATTCTTGAATGGTTTTTTAAATATCTCCATTAACCGCGCTGTATTTGCGAAATCGGTCATTGAACAAGTACTCAATGAACAATCCAATTTTGGGAACCAAGCGGTGGGTAAAACGGTATGTATCGACTATTCTGCACCGAATATTGCGAAAAGTTTCTCCATCGGCCATTTACGTTCAACCATGATCGGGAATGCCCTTAAAAACATTTATCAAAAACTCGGCTATCGCGTGGTTGGCATCAACCATTTGGGTGACTGGGGAACACAATTTGGAAAAATGATTGTTGCCTATAACAAATGGGGCAACCGTGCTGAAATTGAGAAAAATCCAATCGTAGAACTACAAAAATTGTATGTAAAATTCCACGATGAAGTCGCCAATGACCCAACCTTGGAAGACCAAGCCAGAGCGGTATTTAAAGCGCTTGAAGATGGTGATGCAAATACACTCGAATTATGGCGCTATTTTAGAGACGAATCACTCAAAGAATTCATGTCGATGTATGATTTACTCGGTGTCAGCTTTGACTCTTATGATGGTGAATCATTTTACAACGATAAAATGGCAGCAGTTGCCGATGAATTGGAACAAAAAGGCTTACTCGTTGAAGACGATGGTGCGATGATCGTTAGAATCGACCCCCTACCACCAGCCCTCATCAAGCGTAGAGATGGTGCAACCCTCTACATCACACGTGATTTAGCTGCACTACTATACCGTTATAAGACCTATCATTTCGACAAAGTATTGTATGTTGTCGGTAATGAACAAAAACTGCACTTTGACCAACTCAAATCGGTATCCAAACTCATGGGGTATAATTTAGATATCCACCATGTCAATTTTGGATTGGTCATGCAAGATGGGAAAAAGATGTCTACCCGTGGCGGTAGAGTCGTGAAATTGTACGATGTCATCAAAGAAGCGATTGCGAGTGCATCGCAAGCTATTTTTGATAAGAATCCAAACTTGAATAACCAAGAAGCTGTGGCGAAAGCGGTTGGGATTGGTGCGGTCATCTTCAATGACTTGAAAAATGATCGAAATCTTGATATTGAGTTCAATTTAGAGTCCATGTTGGCCTTTGAAGGTCAAACAGGCCCTTATTTACAATACAGCAGTGTCCGTATCGCATCCATTTTAAAAAACCAAACTTTGACTGAGGATTATCCTTTTGAATCTTACACTGAAGACTTGCCATTTGAACTCATCAAACAGCTCTCAGCGTTTGAAGATGCCCTTGAAAAAGCAGCAGAGCTCAATGGTCCTCATGTCATCAGCCGTTATTTATTACAACTTGCTCAAACATTTAACCAGTTTTATGGTCAATATAAGATCATTACGGAGGACGAAGCACTCAAACAAGCGAACCTTCACCTCATTCAAGCCGTCCGTATCGTCTTGAACGAAGGCATGAGATTGCTCGGGATGATTGCACTCGATGAAATGTAATGGAACAAGGAAAAAAGACAAGCATTGCTAAAAACCTATTATTTGTGTTCATCATGCTTGCGGTAGTCCTTACAGTCGTATTCAGTTTAAATGATATTAGCCTAATTTTAGAAGCCGTCAAGCAAGCCAACCCATGGTTGATTGCTTTGGCAGCGTTGGTGTTCTTACTTTATATGTTAACCACCAATCTGGCACTTCATTTTGTGACCACAGGTTTGGGTGTCAAATTACCATTTTTAGACACCATGGCCATCGGTTCAGCTGAATATTTCTTTAATGGGATTACGCCTTTTTCCTCTGGTGGACAACCATTTCAAGCTTATTTTTATATGAGAAAAGGCGTCAGTGGCGATAATGCCATGTCGATTTTGATGTCAAATTTTATTGTTTATCAAGTCATCATGACGGTGTTATCTACAGTTGGACTATTCATGTTCTATGGTCAAATTCGAAGTGTTTTAAACCACTATATGGTTTTGATTCTCATTGGATATGTGGCCAATATGTCAGTCCTAGGTATTTTAATATCGATTTCAACCATACCGGGGATATCAAAGATATTTGAATGGATTTTTATAACTGTCGGTAAAATCAAGTTTCTTAAAAAGTCTATGATGAAGCTTGAACACCGTACATTTGATTTTGTTAAAGAGTTCCAAATCGGGATTGGTTTATTATTCAAACGTAAACGTGTTTTGATTGGGGCTTCACTTTTAAGGATTTTAGGGTTATCATTATTACACGCAGTACCGTTTGTTGTATTCCTAGCTTTAGGTGTGAATCTCGATATGAGTGATTTAATATTCGTCATATCGATGAGTTTATTCTCAACCACATTCATGATGTGGGTACCGACCCCAGGCGCATCAGGGGGCACAGAATGGGCCTTTACGGTTATATTCACAGTGCTTGTGTCAGGGTCGACCGCCGTTTTAGTTACCTCCATGTTGATCTGGCGATTTGTTACTTATTATCTAGGGATGTTTATCGGATTTATCGCGTATATGATTTTACGCAAAAGGGGAATTTAATCATGAGGATTGGGATATTTACAGATGCTTATTTACCACTCATCAGTGGTGTCACAACGTCTATTTACATGTTGGCTGAAGGTCTTCGAAAAGAAGGTCATGAAGTCTATATCATTACCACATCTGGTAAGAATGTGGTCGAAGAACCTTATGTGATCCGTCTGAAAGGCATGCCAGTGCCGAAAAAAGGCTTAAAGACGTTTAGAATTGTGCCATTTACCAAAACACACATCAAGAAAATTGAAGCGTTAAAACTTGATGTCATGCATGTCCACACAGAATTTTCAATTGGGTCGGTTGCTGTTCATATGAGAGATAAGTATGGCATACCGATGGTATTTACCGTACACACGATGTATGAAGAGTATTTACATTATGTATCCAAGTTTTTAGCACGCTTCTTAAGAAAACCACTCATGCATTATTTGAAGAAGTTGATGAAACGCTTCATTTTAAGAGCAGATGTTACCATTACACCAACACAAAAGGTGAAGGATTTGATGCAAAGTTATGACATCAATGGTCATTATGAAATCATTCCAACAGGCATTAAGCTGGATAAGTTCGTGGGTTCAAATTATACCAAAGAACAAGTTGAAAACTTAAAAGCATCGCTAGGCATTCAACCGGATGAATTTGTCTATTTATTCTTAGGTAGAATATCCAAAGAAAAATCCATTCCTGTATTGATCAATGCATTCGCTGAAATACATAAGGAAGTCAAAGCGAAGTTCTTAATCATCGGTGACGGTCCTGCTATGAATGAATTGAAAGCCTTGGTTGAAGAACTCGGCATTCAAGACAAGGTCGTATTCACAGGATTTATCAATTGGAATGATGTTGGATTATATTATCAAATTGGGGATGCGTTCTTAAATGCATCCGTGACAGAAACACAAGGTTTAACTTACATTGAAGCACTTGCTGCAAGCTTGCCAGTTATCGTTAAATATGACACCTGCTTACTTGAAGTTGTGAAGGAATTTGACAATGGTTTGTTCTTTAGACAAAACAATGAACTACCATTCTTAATGAAACGTATTTACGCAGACCCAGAGTTGAGAAATAAACTTACAAAAAATGCGTATAAATCTATTGAAAAATATTCTCAAGAATGTTATTCTAGTAGTGCGCTCAAAGCTTATCAAAAAGCAATTGAGATTAAAAAAGCTGAATAAGCTTTTTATAATGCCCGAGTGGTGAAATTGGTAGACGCGCTGGACTCAAAATCCAGTGGGGTGACTCATGCCGGTTCGAGTCCGGCCTCGGGCACCAAAATTGACTTGAAAGACTCCGATGTGAGTCTTTTTGTTTATATTCATTGAAATACAGTGCATAAAATGATAAATTATGCACTGTAAAACAAGGTCAATACAAATACTCGTATCATTAATCAAGAAAATGAATACACATGCTAATCAAATAATGTAAAATAAAAACAGGAGTACTTAATTAGGGGACATAACTATGAAGATACAAATCATTGGTTTCAGCGGTAGTGGCAAATCTACTTTAGCCAGACTGCTTGGAAATCACCATCATATCGAGGTATTACACCTCGATTCAGTTCATTTTTATGGGGACTGGCAAGAACGAATCATCGATGAACAAAACCAAATCGTTACAGATTTTATGCAAAAAAACAACGATTGGGTCATCGATGGTAATTATTCAAAAGTCGCTCCAAAAAGATTTGAAGAAAGCGATGTCACTATTTTTTTGGCCTATAATCGATTTACATGTTATTGGAATGCATGGCGAAGGTATCGAGCACATCGTGGGATTCATCGTTTTGATTGCCCATGTATTGAGAAGTTTGATCTTGAATTCCGTTACTGGATTCTTTGGCAAGGTAGAAAAAAACAACGCGTTCAAAATATGTATATAAACTTCAATAAAACAAAAGGTGAGAAGTACCTATTCAAGAATCGCAAACAACTCCATGCATGGTTGAACAAAAATCAAATTATTCAGCCATAAATACATTCAAGAGGTGATGTAGATGACAAAGATTCAAAAAAGAGCAGTCATCGTTTTATTGAATTTCGTTATGTTAATCATAGCTTTGATACCGATTTATATGATTTTTCAGCATTATGATGAGATTGATAACCAATCGATATTTTACCTCATCATAGTATCAGTGATCATCACCATCAGTTTATTACAAATAGTATTATGGTTTTTAGGACGTGAGTTTAGAATAGATAAGGAAACAAATAAACTTTCAAATATCGATTTTACAACACATGTCAAGCAAGTTACGATTGAAGAAATTGAACATAAACTGTATTACTTTCATTACTATCGTATAGAAGAGAATACCTTTTACTATAAAGAAAAAAGCGACAGTGAATATGATTCAGATCTATCGACGTATTTTGTCACTATTTTACCAGTGGAATACATCAGTTCTAACTTACTTCAATCCTTACATCAAAAATCAAAATCAGGACTGTTTGTTCACAACTTAGTTGTTTTCTTTATAAATGAATTCGATACCTCATCAAAATCCAATGTATTAGCCTATACCAAATCTTGGTTGATTGACTACCGAACATCCTACAACAAGGACCAAGGTGGCTTCCCATGTATTGTATATGAAATCAGTACAAATACTTTTTATTATGTAAATGACACATCATTCTTTCATTCAAAACATAGAAACACAATCAAATCTTTCTTCAAAATGATGAATCACGTACCATTCAAATCCAGATTTAGGATAAAATAAGCTATAAGTATAAATGTTATCAGGAGGCATGTATGAAAGTAATTGGTAAAAGATCTGCAGGTGAACTCATCATAGCTTTAATTTTGTCAGCCGTTGTTTTACCATTATTCATTATGTTGTCTGTTTTGGCTTTAACCAGTACAATGGAAGGGAATCAAAACATAACCTTGATAACTGGTGGATTGTTCACGATATTATGCATCCTATACTTAATTACAACCGCATCTCGACCAAAAGAACTCATACGCTATGATAATGACCATTTCTATCTTGTATATCGTACAAAAACAAAGACCATTCCAATCTCTAGTATCGTTGGCATCACACCTAGAGCGGCCCGTGCGAAAGGGGTACGCTATTCATTTGGAAAAATCATTGTGCGCACCAAAGAGGGCAGATATGCCATCGATGGTGTGGCGAATGTCGAAGATGTTGCTGTTGAAATGACACTCATCAAAGAAGAACATCGATTGAGAGAACACGATTTATAACGCCATTTTGGCGTTTTTATTTTATAATCAAAATATCGGAGGTATCAGTATGTCATATCAAGTTGTTTTGGCTCAAAAAGAAGACGCGGCTTTATTGTTGGATTATTTAAAACAAGTGGGTTCTGAGACGGATTATTTGTTATTTGATCAAGCCGGGGTCCCCATGACTGTTTCACAAGAGGAAGCCTTTTTATCTACGGTTAATTCTACACCTTATAGCCGCATGTTTTTAATTAAAGACGACGGAAAAGTGATTGCTAATGGGTATATTTATGGTAGTCCAAGGGCACGCATTCAACATAAATTTCAAATCGCCGTTTCTGTACTCAAAGCGTATTGGGGGACAGGTGTCAGCCATCTTTTGATGCAAACCCTCATCGATTATGCTAAAAGTACAGGTTTTACAGAAACCATTTTCTTAGAGGTAGTCTCTGAAAATATCCGCGCGATTAAGCTTTATGAACGTTTTGGATTTGTTGCTTATGGGGCTGTATCCAAAGCAATTAAACTTGAAGATCGCTATTTAGATTGGGTATTGATGAGGTTGGATTTATGATTGAAACGGTATTGGTCTATATTGAACAACATCATCGATACTTACTCATTCATAAAAAGAAGAAAGATATGAATGAAGGTAAGTATTTGGGTATTGGGGGAAAAATCGAACCAGAAGAATCGATCCAAGAAGCGCTATTAAGAGAAACGTATGAAGAAACGGGCTTAAAACTTTTGAACTACCAACATCGTGCCAACATTTACTTCAAAAGTGGTCTGTATCAAGAAAAAATGTATTTATTTACGGCCAATTCGTTTGAAGGGGATTTGATAGCTTCATCGGAAGGTGATTTGGTTTGGGTCAATAAAACCCAATTAAAAAGCCTCCCCATGTGGGCAGGCGATCACTACTTTCTCGAGAAACTTGATCAAACCAATGATTTTTTTGAAATGCACTTGGTTTATGAAGGTGAAACACTCATCGATGTGCATTAGTTACATCGGTTTTAGATTTTGTTCTAAACGATTTATGATGACTGAAAGTCTTCGAGCTCTCGCGGCTTCGGTCTTCAAGGTATAATAGCTCATGGCATACGTTTTTTGAATCGATTTGGACATCTTTTCCCAATGGATAAAAGCATTTGGTGTGTTTGAAATAAGGGCATGAAAAGCATCGAGGTCAAAGTCTTCTGGTGCAGCATCCCCTTTATCCCAACACCCATTTTTTTTCGCAATCTCGATGGCAGCATAACCTTGTGGTTGCATCCTTTGGGTTTCAATCAATCGAGCAATGGTGTTTTTATTCTTGGTAGACCACACACTTTTATCACGT
This sequence comes from Bacillota bacterium, assembly GCA_023436805.1. Lineage (GTDB taxonomy): Bacteria > Bacillota_I > Bacilli_A > Acholeplasmatales > UBA5453 > Paracholeplasma. The sequence continues at coordinate 6,387 of JAEZHT010000069.1, read as the reverse complement.
CTTTTGGCGAAATACTTCAAATAGTAATCGTCATCAAAGCGTTTATTGGTGCTGTCGATCCAACCATAACATAAAGCCACTTCGACAGCAGCGTCTGCTGTCAACTTTGGTTCTGTCTTTTTGGAAATCTTAAGCCAAAAACTAGCCCCATCGACATTATTTTTCAAATAATTCTCAAATGAAGCAGAATCATAAAAATATAGAATTTCCATAATTATGTTTACAACCATCCTTTTTTGATATGATGAATATGGGTGATGATATGCAACTTAATTCCATTATAGAACAAAGAATCCATAACAAGCGAAAAATTTTGTTTGAAGCCGGTGATCACTTTTTACAACCACTCGATGAAGCACTCAAAAAAGCATCACACAAAGTCAATATTCTGTTTGCTTTTCGATGCTTGGAGGATTTATCAATAATATTGAAAGAAAAATCTGTCGATGTAGAGTTACTTTCTCATGCTTTAAGGGATGCGAAAAGTTGGGCTAGTGGTGAGATTAAAATGCCAGTAGTGAAAAAACAAATCCTTGAGATTCACCAATATGCAAAACAACAAAGTGATCCAGCGATCGAAGCTTTTTTACATGCGTTCGCTCAAGGTTTATCGGTTGTTCATACCAAAAAGCATGCGATGGGATTACCGATATATGCTTTAACTGGGTATGTTCGTGATTTAGTGCCAAGTCAATACAGTGAAGTCATTTTTGACAAAATCAATGAATTCATCGATTGTTTATCTACCATCGATTTATCCAATCAAAACCAAAAATGGGCGAGTTTTATCAAGTAAAAAGCCATGTGTTTTTTTGATTTTTACTGGTCATTATCCATAGGATACATGTTATACTTAATGAGAAGAAGGTGTTTATGATGAAAGATTACACAATCCGATTTAAAGATTGTTCTATATATTATGAAATGCACGAAAATACGACAAAACCAACGTTGGTTTTTCTCCATGGTTACACATCGAGTTTAACGGTATTTGAATCGATCATTGTAACCTTTAAAAAAGATTATCAATTGTTGTTGATCGATTTACCTGGACATGGCAAAAGTGGTGTTTCAGGGTCTGTTGGTTTTAAAGATATGCCAGAAATCATCAAGAGCATTTTTGACTATCAAGACATCCAAACTGCCTATTTTATTGGTGCTGATGTCGGTTCAATTGTTGCTCAAGGGTTCGGTCATATATACCCTAATCAAATCAATGCGTTGGTATCCATCGGTAGTTATTCGATTTACCATGACTCTTGTAAGAAAGTCCAAAAAGAGCATTTATTGTCTCGCATTGGATTAACCTTTCAATGGTTATTCAATTTGAATAGTTATTTAAACTATTATGCCAATTTGGCAGCAATTACCGAATCGGGTTTACAAAAGTATAAATTATCACAAGCTAAGTTTAAACGCTCAGGCATGAAGGCATTCAAAGGGTTGGATCGTTTTTATAAGTTTGGTAAACCATCCAAACACTACCCAATCTATGTGGTTTGTGGCGAATTTGAAGAAGAAGTTATTAAAGACGCATCGATTCAATTTGAACAAAAAGTGCCCAATGCCATCCTTGAAGGCTTCAATAAGAGCAAACGTATGGTGTTTTTAGATCAACCAAGATTATTTATTGAACATGTTCAAACATTTTTGAAAACACATTTGAAATGATTTGGTACAATATAATAGACGCATATATACGGGGGTATATGAAACATGGAAAACAACAAAAAAGGCTTACTGAACTTTTTCATCACCAGTTTTAATGGAATGGCCATCGGCTTATTCTCGACATTGATCATTGGTGTGATCTTATCGCAGTTCTCGAAATTGGTGGGTTATATCCCAGGGTTTGATTTCACTTCACAAGGCTTGTTGGACTTATCCAATATATTGAAACCATTCATGGGCATAGGTATTGGGTTTGGTGTAGCGATTGCTTTAAAACTCGATGGCATCAAATTGGTCGTTGCTGGCGTTTCGGGTGGTATCGCTACTAAACTTTACAATGACCCGATGGTCGCATACATCGTAACCATCTCAGTTTATTTGGCATTTAAATATATATTATCTAGAAAAACACCGATTGATATTTTATTGGTACCACTCTTAGGGACTTTAGTAGCATTCATTGTCGCATCACTCATTGGTTCACCGATTCAAGAAACCATGTTAGCCATCGGCAGATTCATCGATGCAGCAACCACCCTTCAACCATTCTTAATGGGTGTGGTTATTGCAGTCATCATGGGTATGGCACTCACCGCTCCGATTTCATCGGCTGCGATTGCCATCGCCATTTCATTGGGTGGCATTGCAGGTGGTGCAGCCGTGGTGGGCTGTTCTGTGCAAATGCTTGGATTCGCAGTTATGTCTAGAAAAGACAACAATATCGGATCAGTCATTTCGATTGCCATCGGGACATCGATGTTACAATTTAAAAACATCCTTAAAAAACCAATTATTTGGTTACCAACCATCATTGTATCCGCCATATTAGGACCTGTATCTACATTGGTATTTAAGACACAAACTTTACCAGCGGGATCAGGTATGGGCACCTCTGGCTTGGTTGGGCAATTCGCAACCTTAGATGCTATGGGTAACAATGCGTCTGCATATATAGCAATATTGGTTTTACAAATTGCATTACCAATCGTTTTAGTGTACATTACGGATGTGATTTTCAGAAAATACAAACTCATCCAACTAGGCGATTTGAAACTATAAAAAAAATTACAATTAGGATTGATTAACCTGCCATTTTACGATATAATAAAATGGCTGTTTGGAGAAATACCCAAGTGGTTGAAGGGGCGGGCTTGGAAAGCTCGTAGGTCGGTAACACGGCGCTGGGGTTCAAATCCCCATTTCTCCGCCATATTTGCACAACAGTGTTGATACAATAGTATCGACTTTAAAGAATAGGAAAATAGGGAGATAATCCTTTTTTTCTTTCTAAAATATCAGTCTATGCATCACATAATGAATGTGATTTATAGACTTTTAACTTTTTATGCCTAGTAAAAACACGAAAGGTCAATAAAAACACGAAAGGTCAATAAAAACACGAAAGGTTTATTTTATATACTGTGCTTGTCCAAATAATCAAGTATCTATGAACATGTTCAATAAATTGGTATAACAAAACTTGTTATAGAGATTACTACCAGTATGTGATAAAATATAAACAAGATAACGATTGATTCAAAAAAATGGAGGAGAGATATGAACATGAAAAAAATATTTTCTTTAAGTTTAATTGTGTTAGGAATAGCCAGTGTGGTATATTCGATAATTCAGTACAGATTAATTTATAACAACTTTTGGAAACATGAACAGTATTTTATTAATGGGTATTTAGATACAATTTTAATTGCATTAGGTTTTGTTGGTATATTCTTAATTATAGTTGGATCTTTAGTTTTTCGTAAAACTATTAGAAAAACGTTTTAATATGATAGTGAAACTCAAAATTTATCAAGTTTGTTTAGTTGTTCTTTTGTCGTTTATATGTTAAAACGTAAAGGTATAATAAAATTGTATTTTGAGATACAAAAATAATAGCATAAGGGTACTAACTTTTTAAAGGGGTACTATAGTGTATCAAAATAGTCTCCCTAGCACATTTGACAACCATTGGTCTGATACGAAGGGAAATTAGTAATTCGCCCTAGTATTAGGGTTTTTCATACAAAGGAGTTATTTTCTCCATATTTGCATATGTTTTTATCATAAAAAAGGAGTAATCTAATCAGTATTGTGCAAGAAATGTTAAAGTTTTAGATTTGCATTATCACACGATTATAAAAAAAGATGAAATCCACCTTACTTGACTAAGACTGAGATTATACAGGAAGTTAACGTGATACTTTATAAAATTTTATATATAAGATTCTACGATATGATAAAATAATCTTAAAGAAAGATGGTCAATTAAAGTCATACTATGTAAGCCCTCAAGAAGATACTATTGTATTTTGTGTTTAAGAATTGTTTTCCTTTTATTTTTGCAGATGATTGAAGAACAATAATGAGTAATAATAGTATTAATATGCTTACGATACCGGGAGATAGGTTTTAATTTTAATAGATTAATTATTTATTAAGATAAATTTTACATTAAAGTGAGGATAAGTAATGAAAAAGATAGTTAGCACAATAATGCTTTGCATGTTTCTAGGTTTGTTAACAGGATGTGGTCTCACAACAGATGATGATAAAGTCTATGATATCTTTTACTATAAAGAGGTTAATGGATATGCTGAAGTATATAAATTAACAGATGATGGATTGAAACGAACATTCATTGATTTTCCAACAGAGATAAATGGATTACCTGTCAAACTCGGATCAGTAGTCAGTTTATTCTTTACTGATAGTCATAAAAGTATTGAAAGTGAAAAGCTAGAAGTTATCATTGTCAGACGAGGCATAACGATTTTATGGGGTGCATTTTCAAAATCACCTAATTTAAAATATGTCATTTTGTTAGATGATGAAAAGATTGAAATAGAAGGTCCATTTGAAATAGATGCTGAAGTTATTGTTGTTGAATCATTACTTGAGATATATCAGAAAAGTCATCCGGTTTACTTCACTGCTTCGAAAGCAGCATTCTATGATGGTAATGAACTTTATTTTCTAAGTTATGATGATGAAGATCACGTTAAAGAACCAGAACCACCAACAAAAGAAGGATATACTTTTATAGGTTGGTCACAAACCAGCAGTACTGATAACTTATATGATTTTACTAACCCCGCACCGACAAGTAAATCCATTACATTATATGCCGTGTGGACGAATAATGAATGAAATCAATACAGTCCTTCAATATTTGAGGAGGTAACTATACATAATTGACTTAAATAGACCTGATAATACTATCAAGTCTTTTTTTGCGTTTGAATTCAGAGAATAAAGTCAAATTTGATTATTCTACCTTTACATAATAATCAATTGAAAAACTATGGAGTATTATTATTTATTGATTTTGACACCGTGCTATTATGATGCGTTTATAGAATTTCATATCATATACTAGTGGTATATGTTAAAATATTAATAAAGATTACGATCATATAATTTTTATTACTACTATTATTATGGAGGGGCATAATGAAAAATCAATTTTTGTTGTTATGATAGTTTTTTTAGGTTTGATGCTCTCGTCATGTGACTATCCATAAAAGTCATTTCAAGCGATGCAAAGAGATCTAATTCCTAATGAAGTTACACGTGATTTCCAATTAGAAAGAGGTGTATATGCACCCTTTATTTGGACCTCTGATAATGATGCACTTGTTATTAATGGAAATGATGTTACGGTGAATCAAAAAGAGGATGATGTTGTAGTTAAAATTACTGCAACCGTAAATAAGAGAAGTGAGACTTTTGAAATTATTGTATTGAAGATAGGTAGCCCTCTATCAAGTAGAGAGAAAGCTGAAGACATAACAGTTTATTTAAACGAAACATATATCGAGATAGATGGAGGTTTATTGGAACTTCCAAATCAGATAGATGGAATATTTATTAAGTATAGTCTCGATCTTCTTCAATCATCTTATGGTTATAAAATAGAAAATGATAAGACTTATTTATCATCTAGTTTTAGAGCTAGTGGAGCATCTATAAGTATTTCAATGTCGTTTTATGATGACTCTGAGATGAAGAGTGAAAATCATGTATACAGAGCTAATTTAGATTTGATTGCACAACCTTTGACAGAGGATGATCGATTTTTGCTAGCAGTTCAAGAAATTAATGTTAATAACTATCAATTTACAAGTAACTTAAGATATCAATTTGGAATATATGATTTAAAGATTGGTGACATTATTGAGTTTGGAACGAGTGAGTTGTTTGATGCGAATCTACAATTAAATAGAAATGAATATTTTCTCAAAATAGATACAAATAAATATGAAGTCATAAAGAATTTTAGAGACAAGACAAGTGAACTAGGACGATTAACAATCACGATTGATGGAGTATCAAAAACAATTTTTGTTTGGATGTACATGTGATTTTATCATTGTTAAGCCATTTTTATAGAGGTGCTAAAAATAGCTGTCAAGGGTGCTAATTTTCATTGAATTAGGTAGCATCACACTTGTTATGAATAAAATTATGGGGTACGATTTTTTTGAAGGGGTACGAAAATGTATCAAAATAGTCGCCCTAACACATATAAGAAGCATTAGTCTAATACAATTTGTATTAGGCTTTTTTCTTTGCAGTAAGGGCGTTTTCTCGTAAACGTCAAATATCTACACCATATGATTAAATAAAAGCCCAGCAGCTTGCACTGTTGGGCTTTTTCATCACTGTTAGTCCATTCCCGGCATGGCGGCGATTGGAGCGTTCTTAGTCATTTTGGAG